>DASZXF010000274.1:0-4969 GCA_035546055.1 Ktedonobacteraceae bacterium | reverse complement strand
GCCTGGCTATCGAGGAACTTGGCTATGGCACCATCTCCAAGCTCTTTCTGGAGTTCGAGCGACCATACTGGTACGAGCATGGTCCCTGGCCACAGCCCGGCAACGGCTTTATCGTGACCGACCTGGACGCGCAGACCTTCTGGGATTCCTCCCACGGACAAACGGGCGGCGGACTGCTCGCCAACTATACCAGCGGACGCCAGGGAGCCTCCTATGCTCCGCCTTCGGCCTATGCTACCACGGCTGACTCCGCGCTCATCCAGCAATACGCAGCCAGCAGTCTTGCTCAACTGGAGCGCGTTTTCCCCGGCATCAGCCCGCATTACACCGGCAGGGCGGCGCTGAGCTATCCCACTGGCGATCCCTTTCTGCGCGGCAGCTACGCCTGCTGGCGCGTCGGACAGTATACCCGCTTCGCCGGCAGCGAGGGTCTGCGCCAGGGACCGGTGCATTTCGCCGGCGAACACTGCTCGCTCGACTTTCAAGGCTTCATGGAAGGCGCGGCCAGAGAGGGCGCGCGGGCAGCCAGGGAAATTATGCAGGACGAGGCGCGCTAAGTCCTCCCGCTCACACTTCCGGCTGCTTCTCCGCCAGTTCGCTCCGCTCCACTTCCCGCAAGGCATTGAGTTCGCCGGAGAGCGGTCCGGTTTCGACGCGCCTCCTGGCCGTGGAGCGCAGGCGAGTCAGACCAAAGGCCGCGCCGAGCAGGGCTGTGCCACCGGCGACCAGAAAGGCCAGTTGCGTCCCCCCCACATCGGCCAGCGTGCCGGCCAGCAGCGAACCGGGCGCATTGGACGCGGAAAAGATGTAGCTATAGAGGCCGGCCACCCGCCCTTGCAGATAGCGCGGAGTCGCAAGCTGCACAATGCTGTTGGTATTGGAAGTGTAGAGCGTGTAGAAAATGCCGGTCGCCAGCAGGAACAGGACCGCGCCAATCACCGAATGTTGAAAGGCGAGCAGGATTTCGCTGGTGCCGAAGCCCGCCGCGCCGATCAGCAGCACCGGCCAGCTCGCCCGCCCCAGGGACGCCGAGGTGAGCGCGCCAATCAAAGCCCCCGCGCCGAAACAGGCGGTCAGCAGACCATAGATCTGCGCACCCGCGCCGAGCGTATTGCTGGCCACCAGGGGCAGCAGCACGTTGAAATTAATGCTGGCCGTGCAGATGCAGAGGAAAATCAGCAGCGCGATCCAGATCGTCGCGGTCTGGAAGACATAGGCAAAGCCCTCACCGATGCCGCGCAAAAGCGAGGGCTGGCGCCGCTGCTCCGCCGGCAAAAGCTCATCGACGCGCATCAGCAGCATCGCGACCACGACCGCGACATAGCTCAGGGCATCGATGGTAAAACAAACGCCCACGCCAAAGGCCGCGATCAACAGACCGCCGATGCCCGGCCCCAGAATGCGAGTCGCGTTGGCCAGGCTGGAGTTAAGGGCAATGGCATTGGGCAATTCCTTGCGTCCCACCATCTGAAACAGAAAGGCCTGGCGGCTGGGATTGTTCATGACCAGAATACTGCCGCGCATGGCCGCGACCAGGCAGGCCTCCCAGACCGTAATCACCCCCATCAAGGTCAGCACCGCCATCAGGGTACTGCAGAGGGCCAGGGCAATCTGGGTCGCGATCAGCGTTTTGCGGTGGTCAAGCCGGTCGCTGATAGCTCCTCCGAAGAGGCCCAGCACCAGGTACGTGCCAAACTGGCAGAAGGTCAGCACACCCACAGCGAAGGCCGAATGGGTCAGTTCCAGCACCAGCCAGGCCATAGCCGCGCTCTGCAACCACGTGCCGATCAGGGAAAGGAACTGCCCGGAAAAATAGAGACGGTAATTGTAATGTGCGCGCAAGCTGGTAAATGTGCGGCCACCAAAGAAAGCCCCCCCGGTAAAACGCTGGAGCCTGTTCATTCTTCCTTCCTTGCCAGGCGTTGTAGTGGCTCAACGGCAGCGGCCAGCGCGGTTCGCTCAGCGGGAGTCAGCGCCTCCAGGCGAGCCGCCAGCCAGCCTGTACGTCTCTCGCGCAAGGTCTGCAAGGCAGCGGCTCCCGCTTCAGTCAGGCGCACATCGACGCGCCGCCGGTCGTTGGGATCACTACGCGCTCGTTCGACATATCCCGCCGCTTCCAGCTTATCGATATGGGCGACAAGCGTCGGGGAACTGAGGTGCTCACGCGCCGCCAGCTCCCCCAGGCCAATCCCCGGAGAACGCCGGATGGCGAGCAGGAGCATGGTCTGAACACTGCTCAAACCAGGCAACAACTCCTCGCTGCGCAGAGAGCGATGCAGGCGCAAAAATACCGGGCGCAACTGGTCCGCCAGTGCAAATATATCGCTTGAGTCAGGTTGCTGAGAGGCGGCGGATTCTGTCATTCTTCTTGGACACCCTATTATTCGTTAGACGAACTATCTTTCTTCCCCATTGTATCACACAGACCGGGTGTGCCAAAAGCTATACTCATCAAGATCCAGGGCGTCTTCGTTTTCCCGTTTTGCCTCTGCGGCCTCCATGAGTCCTCCCCACTTTTTCTAAGACGGCCCCAAGCGCTGGTTGCGCCCCGCCCCCTCTTGTTGGATTATCAGTCCTCCCCCATTTTCCCAGCACCGCAAGGCGCGTTTCCCCTCCCCACCCAGGGGAAATGATGAGGTTTGGCGAGCGCGCCGCGCTCACCAAACCTCATCCAAAAAGACTCTGTTGACGAATGCGAGCATGAGTGGAATTGAGCTTGGAGCCAACGCTCTTTGAACAAGCGTTTTGTGCTCATCATACTGTGTTGTTTCTAGCTTTCGTGTCATTCGTCAACAGCGTCCAAAAAGAGGGGGGCGGGGCGCTACCAGCGCTTGAGGCCGCCTCAGAAACGTTGGGGAGGACTCATGATCATTTCCCCTGGGTGGGGTGGGGAAACGCGCCCTTGAGGCGCTGGAAACATTGGGGAGGACTGATATTTGAAGAATGATGCAGGGCCAGCCGGGCGGCGCCCGGCTGGCCCTGCATCATTCTTCGTTTGGGGGTGGGGCGGCATGACGAGCAAAAAGGGAAATTACTAGGAGAGGAAAAAGCGATACATGAAAAGGCCTTGATCAAGATCAGGATAAAAAGATGGGCGCAGCCGTGGGGGTGCCGATGCTTCCTGAGCAGCCCGGTCATCAAGAGAAGGACGTGATATGATGAGAAAAAGCAAAGGAGGCATGTTATGCATATTCCAGTTCCTCTGGTGACATTTTTTGATAAGTCTAATCAATGGCTCTATGCCCTGACTGGCGGACGCGTGGGCGGACAACTGCTGGTCTACTCGATGCTGCTGCTGCACACTGTCGGGCGGAAAACAGGGCAGACGCGCACCCATACGCTGCTCTATGTGAGGGACGGCGAGGATGTGGTGATCTGCGCATCCAACGACGGACAGGACCACTATCCTGGCTGGTACTGGAATCTGCGCGAGACGCCCAGGGCGCGCGTGCAGGTAGGACGCCGCCTTTACGATGTCCAGGCGCAGGAGGTGACAGGGGCGGAATATGAGCGCCTCTGGCAGCGTTTCCTCAAAGCGACCGCGCTCTACGCCGATCATCGCACCCGAACCACGCGCCCGTTTCCCATTTTTAAGCTGCAAGAACTCCCTCGCCATCCATCCACTCCGTAACACCCATCCCTGGTGCATGGAAAGTTACCCAGAAATCTGCTATGATACCCATTGATCAAACGGAGAAGGAGCACGGAGCCATGGCAGATATGCCCACCGTCACACGGGGGCGTCTTTTTCTGGACGGGAGCGAGCAGTACCTTGAGCTGGATACGCCCGCCTGGCTGGTCTGGCTGCGAAAGCAGGCGGCGTTTGTCTACCAGGATGAGGTCGGGCATTTCACGGCGCGGCGGGAACGGCGTCCCGGCGGCTCTTACTGGTACGCCTACAGGCGAGTGAACGGAAAGCTGCAAAAGCGCTATCTGGGGAAGGATGAAGCACTGAGTGCGCAGCACCTCCATGTAATCGCGGCCAGGCTCTCCGGTGCTGACGAGAAGACGGAGTTGCAGCCCGAGGCGGCTGACGTGCTGAGGACGCGTTTCTCGCCACCGCGTCCAGGCGTGGCCTGGGTAGCGCGCACGCGGCTGCTGAGCCGTTTTCAGCAGGCCATTGTCCATCCTCTGACGCTGATTAGCGCGCCCGCCGGGTCTGGCAAAACGACCTTGCTGTCCCTGGCCTGCGCGCAGCAAAACATCCGACGCGTGGCCTGGCTGACCCTGGAGAACGCCGAGCGCGATCCCACGCGCTTCTGGCACGCCGTTCTGAGCGCCCTGGAACTGGCCGTACCGGGTCTGACCAGGGAGGCCCGCGCGCGGACGCAGACAGCGCTCTTTCCGGCCAGCGAGGCACTGCTGACCACGCTCATCGCCACGCTGGCCGCCTGTCGCGTTCCACTGCTCCTGGTTCTGGACGACTATCATCTCGCCAGCGCGGAAGTTGACGAGGGTTTGTGCTTTCTGGTCGAGCATATGCCGGAGACAACCCGCCTGGTGGTGAGTTCGCGCCAGGAGCCTGCTCTGCCCCTGGTGCGCTGGCGAGTACAGGGCCGACTCGCCGAGATCCGGCAGGATGAACTGCGCTTTTCCGAGGACGAGGCGGACGCGTTCCTGCGCCAGACCATGCGGCTAGAATTAAATTCGCGGCAGGTTGCGCAACTGGAGCAGCGCACGGAAGGCTGGATCGCCGGTCTACAACTGGCCGCGCTCTCCCTTGTCCACCAGCCCGATGTGGACACGTTTTTGTCCCATTTCACCGGCGATAACCGCTACATCAGCGACTATGTGTTGCGCGAAGTTCTGAGCGGACAGGAACCGGCAGTACAGGAGTTTCTGGCCCGCACAGCCATACTTGAGCGCTTCTGCGGCGAACTGTGCGACGCTGTGACCGGGCGCGACGATGGGCAGGCTTTGCTGGAACGGATTGAGCAGGCAAACCTCTTTTTGGTCTCGCTCGATCAGA
>DASZXF010000273.1:0-3778 GCA_035546055.1 Ktedonobacteraceae bacterium | reverse complement strand
AGTGGCAGTTTCGAGGGTGGTGGGCGCGGGCGTGGCAACGACCGGCGGAGCCTGCACCTGAACTACTTTGGGCAGGGTACCGGCGTGAGCGGCCTGGATAGCCGCTTCGCTGACATCAATGCAGGTCAGATAACCGGCGGTGGTGACAATGTACACGCGCTCGTTGAAGTATTGCATTGAGAACGCCGAACCGCAGCCAGTGCCCAGCTTCCAGAGACGCTGACCATCTTTGGCGAAGCAATAAATGGAAGAGGAACTATCGCCGGCGAAGACGTATTTGCCATCCTCGGCGGTCGCGCAGGAGAAGATCGCGGCATCACAGGCATAGATATGGCCCGGCTGACCATCCTTGCTGAAACTGTAGACCTTATGATCGCTGGTGCCCGCGTAGACAGTCTGCTTTTCCTGCCAGCCAAAGAGGACCGGGCCGCGTGTACGCTGGTGCCAGACGCGTTCGCCGTCCAGCGTGCGGTACATGGTAACTCCATCGGAATGACCGTGGAAGACGCCCTTTTCGCCGCAGCGTACCATCCAGCCACTCGAAAACTCGGTCTGCTTCATCCATTCGGACTCGTCTTCGTGGTTGACCAGTGCCACCCGTCCTGCGGCGTCCGATACTGCCAGGGAGCCATGGAGGATATCGAGCCAGTAGATATCGACATCGGGCGCGATCTGGTAAGAGACGCGGGGAATCTTGCCGCTCAGGTCGTAGACATTGCCATCGTCGCACCCGGCATAGAGCCAGATATCGTCAGCCACCAGGCATTTAACGCCTTCGGGCAGACTGAACTGCCTCTGCACCTGTCCGCTATGGTCAAGACCGAAGATATGGCCGGCCTCGTTGCCCACCCAGCAATTTTGCTCATCAATAAAGATGCCGAAGGCGGGTCGCCCGGTGGCGAATTTCCACAGCACAGGAGCCTGCCTGGCTGTAGATTGCTGGCTGACGATCTGGCGCCGCGTCACCGCGCGCTTCTTGCGCTGACCCATAACCGCGTGCGCGTAGCCGCTGTTGAGCTTCTCGCGTATTTTCTTCTGGGCGAATTTACGGGCCTGCTCCTCACTGGCGTGAGCTTTGGTCTGCGTTTGCCCCGTGTCGCCAATGCGCCCGTAGCGAATCCGCACCTGCGTATCGCTGGTCACCACTTCGTAAAATTTATGCGCGCCGCCACCCTCTTCGGACAATTCCAGATAGACCGTTTCTTCAGCCATAAGAGATCCTCCCCTTTGCATATTATATATGTGAAAGAATGGATTTTGTTCTTTCTGTGTAATAATATGATCTTTATTCTGAACAGGAGCGAACAGAGAAGCTGGTATGGTACTTCTGAGTCAAGCTGCCGTCAGGATGGTCCTGCGCTTTCAGGCGGCTTGCGGCTGCCAGGTGGCGGGAATGGTTTCTTCTTCGCGCCCTTCATAGTCGTCGGAATGCGGCGGGAAGATATTGTAACTTCCAACTACGGCGAGCTGTCCCTCTTCGTCCGAGATCAGGCGTAGGAAAACAGACAACCAGTGATCAGCTTCCGGGACATCCTGGCCGCGTACAATGCAGAAGTCGTTGACGTATTTGCCGTGGCGGAAGACGCGCACGCGGCGTTCGCGGCGTCTGGCTGGATCGCGGCGCACGCGATAGACGCGCTGTTCATGAGCATAGCGGGTGCTGGAGACATCCAGGAAATGTTGATGCTCCAGTTGCGCGTAAAGGGTTTCACCGAGGAAGAGGCGCAGGGTATTTTCGGCGCGCTGAACCGGCGTATAGCCGTCACCGAGATCGACCTGATCGCCCACGCGCAGAATGTCTCCCAGACCGATGCGCCGTCCGCGCGTGCCTGTGCCGCGTCCCCGGCTGACCTTAAAGTGGTCGGGGGGCTGACCAGCCAGGGGATAGCCGGCCAGGCGGGCGACCTCGGCGGCGATGGCGTAGCCTGCCCAGCCAGCTACGCCCGCCACCATGCTGGCCTGGGTGTGGTGATAGGGCTGGGCGAAGGCGACCAGGCCTGTCGCGTGTGCGCCGTTGCCAGTAGTCAGGCGCAAGAGAACGAACGTATAAGGCGTATTGTCGAAAGTATGGGTGCGCTGCTCAATGCCCCATTTGCCACCCAGACCGGGCCACTGCTGGCGTGTTGCCTGAATCAGCAGATTATTTTCCGCCGCTGCTCCGCTGGCGCGCGCAATGGGCGTGCCAGTCTGGGCATTGGCTAGTTGCTGGGCCAGACGAGTATGTTTGCAGGAACGAACCGTTGTCCCATCGTGACGAAAGGTCCAGGCGGGACAATCGCAAGAAAGATTGCCCGTCCGGCGATCCGCCAGCACGCGATACCAGGAATTGGCTCGTGAGGCTGATTCAATCGCCATGACCAGGGTATAATCGCCATTGGCCAGACTGCGCGGCATAAGAAAACTCCTCCATAATTGGCAAAAATAGACTGGTGAATATAGAAACAGGGAGAAAAAGGGAGATCATGGCTGCGCCGTTGCAGACCCATCATCTCCGTCTGGGGAGCGAGCGTTTTAGCCGCCGCGCGTCAGGCTCAGGATCAGAATATTCTCAGCCTTGGGATCGAAGGTACGCAGAGGTGTCGGGGCAGGAGCAGTGCCGGCCTGCGGGGGCTGTGAGGCCATCACCGGGCGACGCCGGCTCTGAGCTGTATCGACAATCTCCCGGGCCATCTCAACCGCCCAGCGCTCATCCGCTTCCAGAGTATTGAGCGCGTCCAGTGATTCAATGCGCGGAAAGAGTACCGGCGCATCGCCCGACTTGCCGAAGACGCGTACCGTGCCGACGCCGAGCACCGCCGCGCTAAAATTGCCCTGGCGGCAGCGCTCCTGCCAGCGCCGCTGCAATTCCTCCTGGCTGACAGGTTGAGTGGAAGTAGTCATTTGCTGCATCTCCTTCTTCGTAACGTTTTTCTGCTTCTTCGCCTGTTAGATAACTATTAATCCGACACTGAGCTATTCTCCCGGTCGGGCGAAAAAGTGGAAATGCCGGCCCGGCTTTTTTCCTTTGCCCGCGTGCCGCGCGCGCGTGGATCAGAGCAGAGGTCAGCCAGGATATTGCGGCGTGTCAGGCGCATGAGATAGTATTGTCAGCTTTACTGCTGGCGGCTCAAATCGGCGCGCAGTTCATCTGGCACGCGTATGAAGGCGCCGATATCTTTGGTAGAAAAAGTGGAAGTAACAGAACTGCTTTGTCAGGCCTCCTCGTGCGCATAAAGCAACTGTTTCGCAGCTTCGCTAATACCTTTGGCAATATCATAGTAGGCATCTGGTCTTTTCGCCCAGCGTGTAATCGGTTCGCCGTTCAGGGGCAGAACAGCGAATTTTTCCGGCAGGTCTGATAGACATGGGCTCAGTAAAATGGGAATGACGCGTGCGGTGCCCTCCTCTCCCCTGGCAATGGCGCGTTGAATAACCTCGTAGGAGTCATACATCAAATTTGCGCTGACCAGCAGGAGGATGATTTGAGCCTGGTTCCAGTGAATCTCAATTTCGCGCTTCTTCTCACTGCCAGCCAGGATCTGGCTGCTATTCCAGGTCTTGATAAGTCCCTGTTGATTCAGGAAGGCCAGTTGCTTTTCGATTTCTGCCAGGAAGACTTTATCTTCAGGCGAGTAGACAATGAAGACATCCAGCATTTTATTAATCGGCGGCAGATTCTTCGGGAACACTGCCGGTTTAGGGCTTAGCGCTGATCCGCTTGAACCTGACGATGCTGCCTGGTTGCCTTTGCCGGATGAGCCCTTGCCGGGGAAGCCTGCCGGTCCTTTTCTTTGAGGAG
>DASZXF010000272.1:0-4821 GCA_035546055.1 Ktedonobacteraceae bacterium | reverse complement strand
AGTGGCTCTCGGCGATTGCGCGTCATGTCTGTTTGCGCTGGGAGCGCCGCCATGGTCGCGATCTCGCCCATCTGGCGCAGTATACGCTCTCTGCCGCGAACGAGGAGGAGAACCTGGATCTCGCCAACCTGCCTGCTGACGGGGACGGTCTGGAGGTTGAGCTGGAGCGCGGGGAACTGGCTCAACTGCTTGATCGCGCCCTGGCCCTTCTTCCAGCCGCGACTCGCGCGGTGCTGATCGAGCGCTACATCCATGAATCTCCCCATGCTGAAATAGCTGAGCGCCTCGGATTGAGTGAGGACGCGCTGGTGCAGCGACTCCATCGCGGCAAGCTGGCTCTGCGCCGTGTGATGGAAACGCAATTATCCGCCGAGGCCGCTGCCTATGGCCTGATTGATCCACAGCGAGCAGGTGAGGAACCGCTTCAGCAGGAGACGCGCATCTGGTGCCCCATGTGTAATCAGCGCAAACTCATCAAATATTACGAACCTGCCAGCGGGAGCACCGGCTTTACCTGCCCGGACTGCTGGCAACTCGCCGCGCATCCCTTCCCGCAACTCTGGGAGGGCTTGCGCAGTCCCAGGTCCATTCTCAACCGTCAGTTAGCCGGTCTGACTACCTTCTACTGGTCGGCGTTGAACCAGGGAACGGTGCGTGGCCTGATGTGCGGCCATCTCTGCCGGGTGCGCGTCCTGACCTCTCAGGATAGGCCAGGGGTACCCGGCTCCCCATACGGTGTCCCCAGTCCTTATGGCGTCGTGATCCAATGTAACTCCTGTGCCTATGAAGAGGTCAATTACCTGCCTCACCTGACCATCGATCTGCCAGAAGCCCAGCAGTTCTGGCGGCGGCATACTCGTATGCTCTGGCAGCCTGAACGTGAAATCGACTATGCGGGCCAGCCCGCGCTGCTCAGTGGGTTTCAGAGCGTCGCCGACTCCGCCCGGCTGGATGTGGTTTACCAGCGGGACACGCTGAAGGTTCTCGGCATCCACGAAACAACCGGCTAGATCGAAGTCTATCCACCACCCTGGCCTGCATCAAGGGAACCTCTCATCACGGGTTCCTCACATCCCTGTTTGTTTTTTTACCGAAAGACGAGGTTTTCTCATGCTTACAACGCTGCGTCAACGCAATTTTGCGCTCCTCTGGCTGGGTGGCCTGATCTCACAGACCGGAGACTGGCTGCTTTTCATTGGTCTGCCGGTCTATGTCTATCTGCTCACTGGTTCCGCGCTGGCTACCAGCATTCTGGGCATGGTCAGCCTCGTGCCCGGTCTGCTGGTCGGGTCCGTGGCCGGGGTATTCGTGGACCGCTGGGATCGCCGCCTGACTCTGCTCATTGCCAATCTGCTCCTGGCGGTCGGCTTGCTGCCTCTGTTCTTTGTCCATGATCAAGGCTCGCTCTGGATGATGTATCCCGCCCTCTTTTTCGAGGCCATTGTCTCGCGGGTCGTCTCACCGGCGGAAGACGCCCTGCTTCCCCAACTGGTCAGCGCAGAGCAACTGGTGACGGCCAACTCCCTGAATGCCATCAGTTCAAACATCTCACGCCTTATTGGGGCTGCCCTGGGAGGTATTCTGCTCGGCCTGCTCGGTCTGCGCATAACGGTCCTGCTTGATCTCATCTCCTTTCTCTTTGTCGTCGTTATGCTCTGGCTGCTCAGAGTGCCTCAACAAACCCCGATCAGGCCAGCGCAGGCGGTGGACGAACGCGTTTCAGCGCCATCGTCATCCATTCTGACCGCCTGGAAACGAACCGGGCGCGAGTGGCTGGAAGGGCTATGGCTGATCCGTAGTCAGCCGCCGCTGATCGTGCTTTTCGTCATGTTTGCCGCCATGAATCTGGGCGAAGGCGTTTTTGGCGTCATGCTGGTCGTCTTTGTCAGACAGGTGCTCAACGCGGGAGCGGTTATTTACGGTTCGCTGCTCTCCGTTCAGACCATCGGTAGCCTCCTGGGCGGACTGCTGATCGGTCAGTTCGCCCGGCGGATCGCGCCAGCGCGTCTGATCTGGCTCGGCTGCTGTCTCTTTGGCCTGATCGATCTGCTCATCATCGATCTGCCCCTCTTTATCCACGGTATCTGGCTTGTAGCGCTGCTCTTCCTCCTGGTTGGTATTCCCGGGGTTGGCTTCAGCGTCGGCATGCAAACGCTGCTCCAGACCAGCGTCGAAAATCGCTTTCTCGGACGTATTTCCGGTTCGCGGCTCGCGGTCAACTCGCTGATGGCCCTGATCGGGACCACGCTCGCCGGCGTGTTTGGTGATCGTCTCGGTCCCGTCCTGCTGCTCAATATCCAGGGGAGCGTCTACTTCCTCTCCGGCGTCCTGGCTCTCCTGACCTTGAGCAAGATGCTGGCGAAGATAGCCGCAGCCAGGCAAAAAGAACAGGCCAGCATGGCCTGATGGTTCAGCAGGATGGTTTTGCCATGTTCACGCCCCATCGCCGGTCAGCCGTATCTGGAGCATGAGCAGAGAGAGAAGGTCACAGCGGCAAATTACCAGGAAGGACAAAGATTTGACTTTTTGCCCGACTCATGCTATCTTAGTGGGGCTGTATTCCAGGAGAAGAACGCGAGCAATAGCGCTTCGGCCTGGCATTTTCTGAAAAATAAAACACAACAAACCCCTGAAAGGGACTCGCTGCAATGCGTATCGGGGGTAGAGGTGAGAGAAACAAACACATGGCTGTAAAGATTCGCTTGAAACGTGTGGGGAAGAAAAAGGCCCCCAGCTATCGCGTTGTAGTTGCTGACGCTCGTTCGCCCCGCGATGGCCGTATTATTGAGAACATCGGCTGGTACAATCCTCTGGTAGAGCCCTCGGCCATTCATATTGACGAGGAAAAAGCTCTGGGCTGGCTGAAAAATGGTGCTCAGCCGACTGAATCGGTGAACTCGTTGCTCAAACGCACTGGTATTCTGGAACGCCATGAGCAGTCGAAAGCGGCTGCCAAGTAAAGCACTGAGCAGGATAGAAGTATGCGTAGACTCATTGAGTATGTAGCCATGTCACTGGTTGACGATCCGTCCGCCGTTCAGGTGCGGGAAGTGCGTAACGACCGCAACGTCCTGGCGCTGGAATTGCATGTCGCGCCTGATGATTTTGGCAAGGTGATTGGTCGCCAGGGGCGTGTGGCGAAGGCGATGCGTACCTTGCTGCGCGCCGGCGGTACACGCGAAGGTCGCCATACATCGCTAGAAATTCTCTAACGCGGCGTCTGCCTTCGGCGTGGCGTCGGCGCGAACCGGCGCCCTGTGCCAGGGAGCGCAGCATAGAACACACTTCGAGGACTACGTGCCAAAAACACGAACAACCGAATGGGCTACTATTGGACAGGTGGTGGCCCTTTTTGGCGTTCGAGGGGAGCTGAAGGTGCGCCTTCTGACTGATATCCCCGAGCGCTTTCAACAACTTGAGGCGGTCCACGCCGGCCCTGACCATCGCCGCTACGTGATCGAGCATGTGCGCCCCTATAAGGGTGAGATGATTGTGTTGAAACTGGCCGGCATCGACGACGCAAACGCTGCCGAAGCCTTGCGCCGCATGGATTTATGTATTCCGCTCAGCCACCTGGCGAAACTTCCTCCTGACATCTACTATCAACATGATATTGTCGGCCTGCGCGTTCTCACCCTCGATGGCCGCGAAATTGGACCGGTTGTCGAAATCATCGAAACTGGCAGTAATGATGTCTATGCCATTAAGGGCCAGGATGGCAAACAGGTGCTCATCCCGGCCATCAAGGCTGTGATCAAACAGATAGATCTTGTGCGCCGTACCATGTATATTGATCCTCTCCCTGGTTTGCTAGAGCCTCCTGCCGCCGAAGATCAGGAAGGCCCGGACGATGAAGACGGGAGTACAATGGAAATGGAGGGTGATTTTTTCGCAGACGACCAGCTACCGCAGGATCGGGAATAAAGGACGTATTCCCTGTGTTCTCGCTGGTAGGATGATGAAACCTTTGGTGCTTTCGATCGTAATAGAGGTGTGAGCTTGAAAATCACCTGCGGTTTCGACCGATGCGATAGATAGTCACCGTATTTCATAGGGAGGTATCACATGCCTGACTATACGCCGACATTTGCCGAACTTTGTAGTGCGATTGCCGATGGGGGCGTGATCGCGACTCTGGATGGCTCAATGTACGAAGTCAATGCCTTCGAGCTGCGCCGGTATTTCAACAAATCTCGTACATTGCCGGGTATATCGCCTGCGCAGCAGCAATTGTCTCAGGAAGATGGAAAATCTGAGAATCCTCAGTCTTTTCGTCCTGTTCAGAGGCATTAGCAACAGGCCGTGATGGCCGTTTTTTTTGCGCTTTTTCTCAGAGGAAGCAGGGGGCGGATGGTTGCGTTGCAGGCGGCTAAGGACTATAATATTGGCCAGAGGTACTTTCCTGGTTTACCAGTTGAGCCTCTGGCTTTGTTTTTCTTGTTTTCCTTGAAATACCAGTCGCGTGAGTTGGGGGTTCCTCATCTCATAGCAATGCAGAAAGGTTTTCAGTATGGAGCAGCTTGATACTGATATCGAATATATGAGCAATGCTCCTCGCCCTTCGACTCCGGCGGAGCGGCTGAGCATCCTGTATATTTTTCCCGTGCTGGGCGTGGCGCTGGTGTTGTTTTTCCTGGTGGCCTTCATCTTGCAGTGGAATATCTCGATCCTGGTGGACAATCTGATCACGTTGATGGTGATTCTGTTCTTTGTCTTTATTGGCATTGTGTTCTGGAGTTTGTCCGCCAGAAATAAGCAAGCGTAGCACGCTCGGGTGTCTCGCGCAGGCAAGAGAAGAGCCAGGGCAGCAGGCCGTTCCTG
>DASZXF010000271.1:0-1540 GCA_035546055.1 Ktedonobacteraceae bacterium | reverse complement strand
AGGGGCCGTTTCTGCAAAACCGTACGCATTTTGATTAGCTTATAACGCTTGTACCTGTGGACTTTTTCACCGCACCAAGGTGAGCAATGAATTCCGGTTTTCCCTGGGCATGGGACAACTCAGCGGGCCGTCCCCGGCCAGCGCACCGGAATATGGCGTCCGGCATAGAACAGGTAGACGATGAGCAGCAACATGACCGGCTCGATCGGGTGTTTGTAGCGGGGGAAAGGATTCACCAGATAGTAGGGGAGCGGATAGACCAGCAGCAAGCAGCCCAACAGGAACACGCCTCGAATCCGGCGGCGCAGGCTCAGCCAGAGCCCGGCCAAGGCGAAGGCGCTGCCCAGGAAAAACGTCATGTGGCGGAAGTAAAGGAAGTTGTAGGAGCCGACCAGGGTCAGCTGGGGGGTGCCCACCCAGAAATAGAGAGCTCGTTCCAGGGTGAAGCGGACAAACCGCTCCGGATGTTCGTGCAGGAACGTCTCGAGCTGCTGTTTCTTCTCCTGCATGAAGCCAATTTCACCCAGCTCCTGGAAGCGCCGCATGGCTTCCGGATCATTGCCGGGGTGTTCGGTGCGCGTCCACATGCCAGTCGAGAGATCGTTGTTGGCCATGTACAGCTCGAGCGGCAGATTGTCGCGGATGAAAACAAATTTCCCGAACACCTGATAGTTCCGCACCAGCCAGGGAGTCATCACCAGCACTGAAGTGAAGACGCAGAGGGCCATTCGTGAGATTTGCCGGGTTTTCGCCGGCAACCGGTAGAGAAGCCAGAGCAGGCAGATGGGGAAAAAGATGAGCAGCGCGGTATTGGTCAGCGCCATCACCCCCCACAGTAAGCCGAAAGAAATCCAGCGGAGCAGCGGAATGTTCTCGCGCAGTTCCTCGAAGCGCAGGGTCAGCAGCAAGGCCAGCGTCAGCAGGAATGCGCTCAGGCTGGTTTCCCATACCACGCGCACCGGCCAATAAACGGCATAGGGAAAGACCGCCCAGGTCCAGGCCACGGCGCGGGCCGCGCCTTCTCCATAGAGCTTTTGCGCAATGCGGTACAGCAGCAGGCTGGTGAGCGCGCTGAAAAGGCTGTTGAAGGCCAGAATCACCCAGGCGGAGGCATGGCTGTAAATGCCGAATATGCGGAAGACGCCGGCCAGAATGTAGGGGTAGACTGGCGGCGCCCAGGCGCTGGGACCGGTGGGCAGGTCAGTCGGGGAGCTGAAACCCTGGCCTAGCGCGATGGAGCGGGCGATCCGGCCCATCTCCCAGCCATACTGAAAATGGTCTCGCCGCGGCGTGATGCGATAGGTGTGTCCGATGGTGATGACGGCCAGACGCAGCAGAAGAGCGATCAGAACAATCCACCAGATGGAGAGAGCGCGGCCGGAGGATGCGGGGTGAGAGGTAGAGATTTCTTCCGCGCGGGCCGCCATTGGCCCGACTATAGCACACAGGAATGGTTGGGCGCGGGCGTTGCCCGCGGTAGAAATCTTGCGCTGGGGCGGAGCGAAAAGCGGGGCGGAGCTTTCCACCGGTTAAACCCTCA
>DASZXF010000270.1:0-3182 GCA_035546055.1 Ktedonobacteraceae bacterium | reverse complement strand
ATGCCCTTTGGGGTTGCCTGTTTATACTGGTGGTAGATACATAGCAGGAGTCTGATTATGATTAGTTGAGGTTGAAGGTGATGTCACATTCTGAAAATACGAACTGGCAGCCAGGACAGCCGGCTGACGACAAGGGAGAGGCCGGGCGACAACCCTTTGAGGGACAGCCTCCTCGTCGGCCCACCCGGCCAGAGGCGGGCGCGTCAGACCAGGGAACTGCGCGGCCGTTTTACGAAGGCGGGTACGGCGAGCAGGCGAGGGATATGGGATCATTCGGGGCGCCCGGACGAGCACAACCAGTTGAGGGTGGACTCTTTACGCCATATACGAACTACGGTGAGCAGGATGCCCTTTCTCCAGAACAGCCGCAGGCAGAGATCTACCGGCGCGATGTCCCTCCATCCGCACCACCTGAGCCTCCTTTTACCAGCACCGCCGCCCACTATCCAGCCTCTGAGCGGCCTGCCGGGGCTGCGCGCTCACAGCCGGCGGAGAGAGAAGGACGGCCTGCCGCCTATGCGGCGGGCGCGGGCTTGCAGACGGGGGTCCCTGTGGTAAAGAAAGGACGGGCTAATCTGCTGGTGGGTCTGCTCACGGGCGGCCTGCTCTGTCTCCTGCTGGGAGGGCTGGCAGGCTGGCAAATCGGCAGGCATAACGCGATCTCGCAGAGGATTGGCGGGACCAGCTACAAGAGTGGCGCCATGACGCCAGAGGAGGTTATCGCGCAGGATCGGCAGGCCGTGGTTCAGATCAATGTAAAAATGGCCAAAGGCGCCGGCGTCGGCTCAGGCGTGATTATCGACTCGCAGGGCCATATCATCACAAACGAGCACGTGGTCACAGGAGGCGAGGCGTATAGTGTGGTGCTGTTCGACGGCTCCTCTTTGCCGGCGAAACTGGTTGGCGTTGATCCCGCCGATGACCTGGCCGTGGTTAAGATCAATCCCCCCGGCAAGATGTATGTCATGTCCATTGGCGATTCATCAAAACTGGAGGTGGGCAATACAGTCCTGGCCATTGGCAATCCGCTGGGCATCACGCAGACGGTCACGCAGGGCATTGTCAGCGCGCTGGGCCGCACGGTGAACGAGGGTCGCGGCGGCGGCACGATTGTGGATGCGGTACAGACCGATGCCCCGATCAATCCCGGCAACAGCGGCGGGGCACTGGTGAGTCTGAACGGCAATCTGATCGGCATTCCGACGCTGGTCGCCATCGACCCCGAATTTAAAACGCCGGCCAATGGCGTGGGCTTCGCGGTCCCATCCAATCGCGTCAAATTCATCGCGCCGCAGCTCATTCAATATGGTAAAGTAGTACATAGTGGCCGGGCCGCCCTGCAAGCCAGCGTTACCACGGTTGATGATCAGCTCGCCGCGCAGGCGGGACTCTCAATCAACCACGGCGTACTCATCGTGAGTACGGTTTCAGGCGGAGCCGCTGCCAGGGCTGGTTTGCGCACCGGCGATGTGATTACGCAGATCAATACGCAGATCATCAACAATGTCTCGGATCTGAGCGATGCCCTGCTCGCCTATGATCCCGGCGCTACGGTGACGGTGAGCTATGTACGCGGGACTCAGCAAAACCAGGCAAAGGTGAGGCTGAGCGAACGTAAAATCTCGTGATGCGTGTACTCCCTCCCGCTTATGCGGCGCACACCTGGCGAGGTAGCACAGAACAGATGGCAGAAGCAGAGCAGATAATCTCTGCTTCTGTGCCTCTTAGCAGACGAAAGGACGCGCAACCATGTCTATAGCACTCGACCTCCACACCTTGATCTGGGGAGCTATTATTATCCTGATCGTGCTCTGGTTTCTCGGCCTGATCGGCAGCGGCAGAAAACGCGCTATCCACCTGCTGCTGGTCGTGGCTATCCTGCTGTTCCTCTACAATTTCTTCTGGCATTAAGTCCGGCCTATGCTGTGAGCATATTCCGCTCAGCACGTATGCTCCAGGCATAGCGTGCTTTTAACATGTCCAACTTCACTCTTCTCCAAATGTGCCTTCAACCAGTTCGGCCAGCGCTTGCAGCGCCTCGGCGGCATCCTCACCTTCGCCGCGCAGGAGCAGACTCGCGCCCTGCCCGGCTCCCAGTTTGAGCAGGCTCAGGATGCTTTTGGCGTTGGCGCTTTTCTCGCCGAACTGGACCTGAATCCGCGCCTGAAAACGCGCGGCCTCTTGCACGAACAGCGTGGCCGGGCGCGCGTGCAGGCCAATTTCGTTGGTGATAACCACCGTCTTTTCTACCACAGGCATTGCTCGATCCTTTGTCGCTATCCTGACAGTTTGGGTAAACTCATGGCAGCCTGCGCGGCTTCCGCGACCTCTGCCAGACTGTTGCCAATCGAGGCCTCGACTGCCGCGATGACCGCGCCTTCGACCAGCGGGGCCGGACTGACGACCACACGATAAGCGCCGCTCTGCGTGAATTGTTCGACGGCCATTTCAGTGGACATGACGGCGCTGCCGAGATCCAGTAGCACGAGCGTGCCGTCCTGGCTGGCGACCTGCTCCAGCGCGGCCAGAATGCGCTCGACGGAAGTTCCCAGCTCGCCATCATTGGTACCGCCAGCCGCCGCCATGGCGACTTTTCCCCGCGCCATCTGTCCCGCCAGTTCCACCACGCCCTCCGCCAGTCTGGCGCTGTGCGAAACGACTACCAGGCTCACTGTCATAGCACTTCGCTCCTCGCCGCGCAGACCTCCGCCAGGGTTCGCAGCATCAGCCAGCTTGAGGTCGCGCCCGGATCTTGATGGCCGGCGCTGCGCTCTCCGAGATAGCTGGCCCGGCCTTTGGTGGCCACCAGGGGAATAGTGGCCAGCATACCCTGCTCCGCCGCCGCGCTGGCACGGCGGGCGATTTCGGCGATATCCTGGTGAGCGGCCCGGGCCTCCTGCGCGCTGGCCAGGGCAGGCAGAAGAGCATCAAGCATGGTCTTCTCGCCCGCCCTGGCTTTACCGCGCGCCTGGATACCTCCCACCGCCGCTTCCAGCAGGGCGACATACGCGGCGGCGTCCAGTTCGCGCTTGTCCGCCAGGGCCAGGCCAGCGCGCAAAAAGGCAGTGCCGTAGAGCGGTCCGCTCGCTCCGCCGACCGTGGAGACCAGGGTTGTGCCCACCAGCTTGAGCAGCGAACCGATATCCGTCTCTGCCTGGGACTGGATTTTCTCCACCACGGCC
>DASZXF010000269.1:0-6916 GCA_035546055.1 Ktedonobacteraceae bacterium | reverse complement strand
AACCTGCCACCTCCTCCAAAAGAACCAGGGCGAGGCGCCGCAGGCGCCGAGGAGTCCACCACGACGTTCCCAACAGGATCATCATTTGGGATGACTCAAACTGTATTCAGGGGAGAAAAACTACTTTGTGAAGTCGGGCCGTGATGTATCTGTGACTTGACTCCATAAAAAGCCTTGGATATGATAATATCGAAAAAAGAGCCTGTTTAAGGCCGTTTATACTGGATGTATGAAAGCGGAAACGTAGCTATTACGTTGGAATAAAGGAGATTTTTTTGGAGATTACCTTCCTCGGCCAGGCCGGGATTTTTATTGAGACGCGACACGGCAGTATTCTCTGTGATCCCTGGTTCAATCCGGCGTACTTTGCCTCGTGGTTCCCATTTCCCAGTAATGAGCAAGTCGACCGCAGCAGACTGACCAATCCGACGTATCTCTATGTCTCGCATCTGCATCACGATCACTATGATCCGCAGTTTTTGCGCGAATACGTCTCAAAGGATACCACAGTTCTGCTGCCTGATTATCCGATAGATCTGCTGGAACGTGCTCTGCGCGGCCTGGGCTTCACCAGATTTATTCACACCAAAAATGGCCAGGCCCAGGAAATTGATGGCCTGCGCGTGATGATTATGGCCATGACCGCGCCCATCGATGGTCCGCTGGGCGACTCTGGTCTGATGGTCGACGATGGCGAGACGCGCATCTTTAACCAGAACGATTCGCGTCCCATCGATATCGATATTCTCAACAGCCACGGCCCCTACGACGCCCATTTTGTGCAGTTCTCCGGCGCCATCTGGTATCCCATGGTCTACCAGTATCCCGAAAAAATGCTCCAGGCTCTGGGACGCAAAAAGCGCGAAAACGAGATGTCGCGCGCCCTGCGCTATATTCGCGAAATCGACGCCACTTTTGTCGTGCCCTCGGCAGGTCCGCCCTGTTTCCTGGACGATCATCTTTTCGACTTCAACGACTTCGACCGCAATCCGGCCAATACTTTCCCCGATCAGCAGTGCTTCATTGAGTACATGCAAGAGCAAGGACTCGACAACGGGCGGCTGATGATTCCCGGTACAGTGGCGACGATTACGAAAAATAACTTTGTCACACGCCATCCCTTCCCGGAGGAAGAGGTCGCGGCCATCTTTACCGACAAGCGGAACTACCTGGAAGCCTATCGCGCGCGCCAGATGCCGTACATCGAGGCGCAGAAGGCCGCGTGGCCGCGCGGGCAGGTGGATATTCTGGCCAGTCTGAAAGAATGGTTCGAGCCGCTGCTGGAGCAGGCCGACATGACCGCCGTGGGCGTGAATGGACGCGTGCTGATTGATTGCGATGTGCAGCAGATTGTGCTCGATTTCCACACGCGCAAGGTCTACGCCTGGACCGACGAGGAATGGGATTACCGTTTCCATATCGACCGGGCGCTGCTCGAATACTGCATCATCAACCATGAGGAGGACTGGATCAACCAGATTTTCCTCTCCTGCCGCTTTGAGGCGCAGCGCAAGGGGGCGTACAACGAATATGTGTACAACTTCTTCAAGTGCCTCTCCCCGGAGCGCTTGCAGTACGCCGAAGGCTATTACGCCGAGAAGTCCTCGGATAAACAGCTCTGGGAAGTAGACGGCTACCGCATTCAGCGCCGCTGTCCGCACCTCAAGGCCGATCTGACCCGCTTCGGCAAAATCGAGAACGGCGTGCTGACCTGCACCATGCACGGCTGGCAGTTCGACCTGGAAAGCGGGCGCTGTCTGACCTCCGAGGGCCATCCACTTTTCACGCAGCCGCTCCACGAAGCGGAACCGGAAAACGTGCCCGTCGCCGAAGAGGATGGCGCGGTCAAATCCATTCGCGAGAAATGCGATCACTGCTGGTATAAAGCAGCCGATATCAAATCATCCGGTCGGCAGGCATAAACACATAAAACGGCGCCTTTCCCTCGCAGAAAGGCGCCGTTTTGTGTGTTATGCGGAGGCCAGGGCCGCGTCGATCTGCGTTTGCAGCTTGTGCAGATTGGCAAAGCCGTAATTAATGGCCTGAGCCTCGCCCGTGGGAGCGAGGATGACCGTACTCGGAACGGTCAGGATGCGGTAACGCTTCGCCAGGTCGGGCGCCGCCGGCGCGTCGATCTCTACCACATCAACTTCCTCGCCGCGCAGCGCTTGCAGGCGGCGCAGAGTCGGTTCTTGCAGCGTGTGGCATTGCGTACAGTCGACGCTGCTAAACGCCAGGATGCGCACCTTGCCCGCAGCCGTCGCGCCGGCGTCAGGCGCGGCGGACAGCGCCAGGCGTTTCTGGCGGGCCACAAAGGAACGACCACCCCGGACCAGCACAGCGATCAGCACCAGCGCCAGGACCAGAATACCCAGGCGCAGCAGGAGATCAGGCATCGCGACTACACTCCTCGCCAGTGGAAACCACCCTCGTAGCGCACGCGCGGCGTAATGCCCAGGCGTCCCAGGTGATAATAGACAAAGCAGCCGGCGCAGAAGCCCACAAAGAGATTCAGGCCCGACAGCACAAAGACAATCAGATCCAGCGTCCAGCCCGGCGCCGTTGCCTGGCTCAAGAGGAGCACCAGCGCCGAAGCCAGGGTAAAGACCGCTCCCATGCCCTGCGCAAAGCGATGCGGCGCGGGATCATCCTCGACCATCTTAGGTTGCAGGATGCGCAGCGGCACCAGCACATAGCGGTAGAGCAGACGATAGGGGCCAATGGTCGGGAACAGCGCCGAAAGCGCGAGAATAAGGCTGAGGATCAGCACAATAAGCGGTTGAAAGAGCACAAAAGCCAGCCCGGCCAGCACAAAAGTGCCAGCCTGCGAAAACCTGCCCAGGTGAGCATCCAGGCGAGGCGTGGCCTCTCCATTTGCGGACATAGATGGAACAATCCCTTCTGCGTACTGTCATGCCGTTCTCTGCTACACAAGAAAAGAGCGGCACACACGCCACCAGCAGAACACACACCCGCACACTGCGGTCTATAAAGACTATACGCTATCAATTTGTAAGCGCACAAGGGAGAGCGGGGAATTCTCACAGGTTGCAATGAATGGAAGCGGATATATTCCCTCTATGAATAGGATTTATTTCAGCAACTCTGGTCTGGCAGGTACGGTCACGCGCCGGTAAATGTCCGCGAAGGTTAAGGCGATGTCCAGGCTTTCCAGTTTGACGAGTTGCTCCGGGGGGTAGGCCTGGTAGGACCATATTTCCGGTTGCTGGCGGCGGTAGACCTCGACAAATTGGAAACGCGAACTGACCAGAACGTATTCCTGGAGCGAGGGCAGGGTGCGGTAATAAAAGAATTTGTACCCGCGATCTTCGGCCTCAGTGGAAGGAGAGAGCACTTCGACAACCAGGCGCGGCGAGCGCATTGCCTGTGTCTCCATCTGGTTGTCCTGCTCATCGCAGCTTACCGCCACATCGGGCAAAAAGTAGCTGCCGGTGGCCGGGATGAGCAATTTCATGTCGGAGGTATGCGCCTGGCATGGGCCTGTTTGCAGATGGCTGTCCATTTCGCGGATAATATTTTTCGCAATCCATTCATGCGCCACGCTGCCGCCGCTCATGGCCACCGCGTAGCCTTCAATATACTCATATTTGCTTGTGGGGTCGCTATCGAGTTGAAAGTATTCTTCGACGCTCATTTTACGCCAGTGTGGATGAGCTACCATCTGCAAGACCTCCTGCTTCACTGCCTACATTTTTATATTACCATCCATTATACCATGCTGTTCTATCTTTCCAGCAGTTCTTCGCGTTTGGTGCGCAAGAATTGGGCAATCTGAGCAGGATCTTGTTTATCGAGAGCCATTTCTTTAAGCTGGGCCAGGACGCCGCCCCATTGCTCGCGGGCGGGCAGATAGCGCACATCGCGACCTACCAGTTCCTCGAAGACGTGGCGCTCAAGTTCGTGCCAGTTGGAGCGGTCGCGGCCATCCAGATCGCTGTTTTCGGGCAGATAGTCGCGGTCGTTGGTGTTGTTGTCGATGCGCACATAGAGGGGCGCGAAGTGAGTGGTCACCAGTTCCTCCATGTGAGCGAAATCGAGCGCGCTGGCGTCGAAGGCCAGCGTGCCGATGAGCTGGATATGTACGAGGGGACGATAGGCGTCGTGCTGGTGACGTGGACCTTCGTTCTGGCTGTAGGTTTGCAGATGCGCGTACACCTCGGCGGGTTCGTTCAGGCCATCAACGCGCAATTCGTAGCGGATAAACGGACGACGTTTGCTGACCAGGTGTTGCGCGATATGCCGCTGAGCGGGGGCGTCGGTATCGATTTCGACATAATAATAGCCGCGATCCTCCCAGGCCGCCTCTTCCGCGCCGCAGGTTTCCGTTGAGCCGGGGTTGAAGATCCAGCCGCCGCGCTCAAAAGGCTTGTGGACATGGCCCAGCGCCAGGTAGTCGATGTGTCTTTTCAGCGGCTCAAACTGATTTTCCGTGGGCAGACCGGTCAGGCGGGGCACCACGCCGTCGATGCCCGTATGCATCATCAGCAGACGATACTCAACGCCGCTCTCCTGCTCGGTCTCGCGCGCGGTATCCAGGGCTTTGATCATGCCCTCCAGCGAACTCAGGGTAGACGCGCCCTGCCACTTCAGACCGTAGACGCGTAACCTGCCCTCCAGCAGATCCGCGTAAGCGCCCAGCATCGAGCGCTGATTCCAGGGTTCCAGTAGCGGCGCGCCATCCTGCATACGCGGATTGAGCAGCATCAGGTAGCCCTGGTGGCAGAGAAATTGCAGCCAGGACGTACCCTCACGGTAATAACTGCGGTCGTGATTGCCCTCAATCGCCAGCACCGGGATGCCCAGACGTTTCAGTTCTTTCAGTCCCTCAATAGCATGAATGAGCGTCAGCGCATCAATGGCGCGTTTATTGAAGAGATCGCCCGCGATGACCACAAACGTCACCCTGCGTTCAACCGCCTCCTGCATAATGTCCCAGAAAGCGCGGCTAAAATCGTTAAAACGCTCGCGCACGCCGTATTGTTCGTACCCCAGGTGGGTATCGGCGATATGGATAAAAGATGCTTTCATTGCTCACTCCCGCTCAGACATACACTGGCCGCTTAGCCGCCAATGCCCAGGCCCGTCATCATCGCGCGCGCGCCGGCTGCCGCGATAATCAGCGCCGCGATGCTCAGAATCAGAATGGTGCGGCGCAGGCTTTTGCTCGCATAGGTATAGGCCACCGGAATAGCCAGCAGCACAATCGCCCCGTAGACATAGTGCAGGTAATAGAGACTGCCGCCGCCGGGCCGCAGACCGAGCAGGACCAGCGCCACGCCAAATAAGCCCTGTAACACCCCATCAAGCGCCGTCACGATCACCGCGATGCGCCAGGCCGGACTGATCGTCGAAACCTTTTTATAGCGAAAATAGAGGATCAGACCCCAGACGCCCGTAATCAAACTGGTGGCCAGCACCAGTCCCATGTTGTACAGATGAAGGTTCTGAAAGATTGGTATCATTGCAACTCTCCCGACGCGCCAGACAGCAGCATCTATTTCAAGTAATCTTCTTTCGCAGGTGAGAAATATCGGAACATGATAGCCCTGGTATATCTTAGCGGCTTCGCGCAATTTTCACATCTGCCTTTTTCTTTAAACTTCTTCCGAGAGCACCTGGCGCATGTATTCGCGCAGGCCGGGGGCGATTTCGGGACGTTTCAGGGCGTAGGCGATAGAGGAGGTCAGGTAGCCAAGGGGCGTGCCGGTGTCGTAGCGCACGCCGTTGAAGCGCAGACCATAGCAGGTGCCGGCAGCGGCCTGGCGCTGGATGGCGTCGGTCAGCTGAATCTCGCCGCCCACGCCTGGCTTTGTCTCTTCGAGCAGCGCGAAGATATCGGGAGTCAGCACATAGCGCCCGGCCACCGCCAGGTCCGAAGGCGCCTCCTCGCGTTTGGGCTTCTCAACCAGGAAATTGACCTTGACCACATCATCTTCCAGATCCTCCACCGCCGCCACGCCAAAGGCCGAAATCTGCTCAGGCGGCGGTGTGAACAGCGAGAGGACCGAGCCGCCATAGCTCTCGTGCAGCTCGATCATGCGCGGCAGACAGGGCGTCTCCGGGGCCACCAGGTCATCGCCCAGCATGACCACAAAAGGCTCGTCGCCGACCAGGTTTTTCGCGCACAGAATCGCGTGTCCCAGCCCTAAAGGCTGCGGCTGGCGGACCGCCACGTACTCGGCCATCTTCTCAATGCGATGCAATTCATCCAGTTCGCGCCGCTTGCCTTTTTTCTCCAGTACCGCCTCCAGTTCAGGGAAAGCATCGAAATGATCCTCTATACTGCGCTTGCTACGGCTTGTCACAAAGATAATTTCTTCAATTCCAGCCGCCACAGCTTCCTCAACAATATATTGCAGCGTCGGCTTATCCACCAGCGGCAGCATCTCTTTGGGAACAACCTTACTGGCTGGTAGAACACGCGTACCCAGGCCCGCGACCGGCAGGACAGCTTTGCGAATTCGCATGAATTTCTCCTTAGTTTTAACTTTCTGGTTATAGTCTTATTTTAAGAAAATTCTCGGCTCAGGTCAAATGACGAAACTTTGCATCCCTCGGCTGTTGAGCTTCCTGAGATGAGAAGAGGAAAATCTCAAGCAATATTTGTAAAATGAGATATTACATGAGTCATCCCCCCTTTTTCTGAGGCGGCCTCAAGCGCTGGTTGCGCCCTGCCCCTCTCTTTTTGGATTATCAGTCATCCCCAACTTTCCCAGCACCGCAAGGCGCGTTTCCCCTCCCCACCCCGGGGAAAGGATGTGAGGTTTGGCGAGCGCGGCGCGCTCGCCAAACCTCATCCAAAAGAGGGGGGCGGGGCGTAACAAGCAGTTGGGGCCGCCTCAGAAAAGTTGGGGATGACTCATGATCATTTCCCTTGGGGTGGGATGGGGAAACG
>DASZXF010000268.1:0-4332 GCA_035546055.1 Ktedonobacteraceae bacterium | reverse complement strand
AATGCGTATCTGCCGCTGCTCTCTCTGGCCCTGGCCTCCGATTTATGGCCGGAACAGTATCATATCAACCCGCAATTCGCCTTTCTGGCTCAGGGATGGTGTATTGTCATACTGATCATTCTGACCCTGGCGGATTTTTTTGCCGATAAAATTCCCGGCCTGGATCATGTGTGGGATGCCATTCATACCGTTCTGCGTCCCGTCGCGGGCGCGCTGGTCGCGGCGGCGGCCAGTCATGCCACCGGAGGCTGGTTGCCTGTCTTTATCGCGCTGGGAGCCGGGCTGGCCGCCATGACCCACACGACCAAGGCCACGGTCCGTCTGACCTCTACGGCTACCACCGCTGGCCTGTTGAACATTGTTTTGAGCTTCGCGGAAGACATCTTCGCGGCCATCAGCGTTGTGCTCTCCATGATTATGCCCTATGTCATGCTGGGCGTGGTGGCGCTTTTCTTGCTGATTTTCCTGCTCGTCTTCCCGCGCATCGTCCGCAGACTAAGGCGCCGCCGAGAGCGCAAGCGTCAGCAGCAACAGGGCGGAACGGTTAGCGGATAACAGGGCAAATGCGCCGGGATAACAGGGAGAATGTATGATCAGGCATCATCTGTTTGACAGTCGGAAAGTCCCGGCGCATTTGCATTACCAGATTCTCTCCTTTGTCAGGATGGAGTGGCCTGAGCTGTTCTCTGGCGAGAAGCGCTTGCAGAATTGGACCTCAAAGCCTGAACTGCATCCTGTGACCCTGCTCATTGAAGAGGAGGGGGTGCTGATCAGTCGCCTGGAGGTGGTCTGGGATATGCTTCATCACGCTGGCGAGGTCTACAAAGTCTATGGCCTGAGCGGCGTGCTCACGTATCCCGCTTTTCGCAAGCAGGGATACGCTCTGCAACTGGTGCGCGAGGCCATAGCATACATCAAACAACAGGGCGATGCCGATCTCGTACTGTTACATTCTACCCTGAAGGGCTTTTATGAAAAGGCCGGGCTTGAACGCATGGAAAACCTGGTAACGCTCGTGGGAGATCCCAAAGAGCCAGCAATCAGCGATGAAACCGCCTTTCTGCTTTTTCTTTCAGAGAAAGGTTTGCGGGGCAGGCAGGCCTTTGAGACACAGCCCGTTTATATGGGAGAGTCCATCTGGTGAGCGGTCTGCTGCTTCCTGGCCTTCTGCCCGCAAAGATATTCTCTATGAGTGGTGCCTGCGCCGCGCAATGAATTGGCTCTTGTTCTGCTGAGCTGGCGCGCTTTATAATGGGCCGGTGCCGCGTGCCTGGTTGCTCTACTCCTGGCGCGGTAAGGCCAGATAGGTGTAATCTGGCTGGAAAAACGCGAAAGGTTCTCTCCATGAAAATAATTCAGAAGCCTCTGGCGGGGGAATATGCCCCGTATGCGATCATGTATATTGATCTGGTGCCCGATGATGGTCTGCTTCTCCAGCATTTGCAGGATAACCTGGAGGCGCTTGAGCGACTGGTGGCCGGGTTATCGGATGCGCAGTTGAGCACGCCCTGCGCGGCGGGTGAGTGGACCATCAAAGAGATCCTGGTGCATATCATCGATACCGAGCGTATGTTTGCCTATCGCGCTCTGCGCTTCGCCAGAAATGACGCGACTGCCCTGGCCTCGTTTGAGCAGGATGACTATGTGGCGAACTCTGGTGCCAACGCGCGCGGCATTGACGATATTCTGGCGGAACTGCGGGCTGTGCGCGCGGCGAGCATCGCCCTGTTCAACAGCCTGAGCGAAGAGGCCTGGACGCGCTCCGGTCTGGCCAGCGGCCATCGTCTAAGCGTGCGCGCCGCCGCCTACCAGGTCGCCGGGCATGAACAACATCACGTCAAAAGCATCAAAGAAAATTATTTAAGCCAGCAGGAGAGCTAGGAGCCAGCCATGATCCTCATTTTGGAGGAGTGTATGCGCTTCTCCAAAATTGAGGCTCATGGCTGGCTCTTAGCTCTCCTGCTGTTGTTGCTGCTCGCGCTCGGCCTGTCTTTTGAGGGCTTCGGCGCGCAGGCGCTCTTCTTCGATGATATCGGCGGCCTCATCGGCCAGAGTGCGACCCTCGCCTCCGCCGCCACCATAGCGCGGAGAGGAACCACGCGGCTCCAGCACTTCGCGCGCTCTGCCGCCCGGCTCAGCGCGGCTGATGACGCCGCGTTCTTCCAGCAGATCGATCAGACGCGCGGCCCGCGAATAGCCGATTTTCAGGCGGCGCTGGAGCAGCGAAATTGAGGCGCGTTCGTACTCCTGCACCACCTGCTCGGCCTGTTCCAGCAAATCATCTTCCAGTTCAAACTCGTCGGAAGGCAGGTCGCTGACCTCCCAGCCGGGTTCGACGGCGGGCGCGGCGTTCTGGTTCGCTGAGGCCGCGTGCTGCGCGGCCTGCTCGCGCCAGTAGTGAACCAGGCGCTCGGCCTCCTCGTCGGCCACAAAGGCGCCCTGAATGCGTTCCGGCTTGCCGGCGTCAGCCGGGAGATAGAGCATATCGCCGCGCCCCAGCAGACGTTCCGCGCCTCCCATGTCGATAATCGTGCGCGAGTCCACCGCCGAACTGACCATAAAGGAAATGCGCGTGGGAATATTGGCCTTGATCAGACCCGTAATCACATCCACCGAAGGGCGCTGCGTGGCTACCACCAGATGAATACCGGTCGCGCGCGCCAGCTGCGCCAGGCGGCAGATCAGCCCTTCCACCTCATCGGGCGCGGCCATCATCAGATCAGCCAGCTCGTCGATGATAATCACAATCGCCGGCAGGTTGTTGAGCGTCTGATCTCCGCGTGAGAGCCGTTCGGCGCGCATCTTGCGATAGCCATCCAGGTTGCGCACGCCTAACTGCGAGAAGAGACGATAGCGCCGTTCCATTTCCGCAATCGCGATCTTGAGCAAGCCCACTACCTTCTCCACATCAATCACCACCGGCGACAGCAAATGCGGAATGCCATTATACATTGACAGCTCAACCATCTTAGGATCAACCATCAACATACGCACATCATCAGGCGTGGCCTGTGTGATAACGCTCGAAATGATCGCATTGATCATAACGCTATTATGTTCCACAACATAGCCAACGAATGCATGATTTTCGCTATGCACCTCGATGTTGACTGTCGGCGCTACAACTTTGCGAATCGAGACAATCTTACGCCACTCATATCCTGAAGGGCAGCCAGAAAATGTCTGGCCAGAAAGAGGCTGGGAAAGGGAAAGCGGGCATAAAAGGACATGCCCCTCAAAGTTTGGCCGATTGCCGCATACTCGCAGGTCTTTCGTATGCACCCATCCTGCTTTGATCGCGCGGGTTCTTCTTTCCGCTTTGCCGTTGGCCTGACGGCCAACATGCTGATTTTCATCCAGCATCGCGGCCCATAAGGGATGTTCCCCGGTGCGACGGATAACCAGACCGTTATCCAGGGTAATTTCAAAAACGTCTTGAACCCCGTTTTCTGTAAAAGTTGCTAGCACAGGCGTTTGCTGCATTGTTTGAGTATCGGTCACGCCGATGACGTAATCGCTTTGCCCAATCAGTTCTTGCACTTTCACAACACGCCCATCGGCGAGAAAAACAGCCTCATCATAAGCCAGGCATTTTCCAGCCCCTGTTGCGCCGGCTATCAGCAAATGCGGCATTTTTGCGAGATCGCCGACGCGGACGGCGCCGGCTACGTCTTTGCCGAGGGCGACGGTCAGTCTGGATTTGGTTTTCGCGCTCTGGTATTCTTTGCTTTCCAGAATTTCGCGCAGGGTGACCAGGCGGCTGTTTTTGTTGGGAATCTCAACGCCAACATAGGGACGACCGGGGACCGGCGCCTCCATACGGATGGTTTTCGATTCCAGCACCAGGGCGAGATCGTTTTGCAGAGCCATGATACGGCTGACGCGCGTGCGCGTTTCATAGACGATATTGCCCGCCGAGTCTCTGACGGGAACCGGGCGGCCACGCTCGTCCTCCTGCATCAGTGGCTTGCCGGTGGGACGAATGCCGAAGCGGATAACGGTCGGGCCGATGCTGATATCTTCCGGGCGCACCTCGGCCTCGACGCGGAAGCTGCGCAGAGTGTCCTGAATAGTTTTCGCCAGCGTGGTTGTGTCTTCGCCGAGCATCTGCGCCTTGGCGTCGTCCGGGCTATTGAGCAGCGAACTCCCCGGCTGCTTCCAGGGCGATGCATTATCCGGCAGGGGATGGCCTGGCGTGGCGTGTTGCTGGACGCCAGCTCTGGGCGCGGGTGCTTTCTGCTGACGCAGGGGATTGGGGGCCAGTGGTTCCATCTCCTCCAGCGGCTCCTCCTTGCTCGGCTGAACTGCGGGGAAAGGCAGAGCCTGCTGTTT
>DASZXF010000267.1:0-16348 GCA_035546055.1 Ktedonobacteraceae bacterium | reverse complement strand
TACTGGCATGGGAAGATGCAGGCTCTCTGCGCGAAATATGACTTCATCGACAGCCCGCGCGGCATCGGTCTGATGCGCGCCGTTCACGTCAAAAATGACCTGGCCGGCAAGATTGTCGAGAAGGCCATGCACCAGGGCGTCCTGCTCAACGCGCTGGGCGGCGATACTCTGCGCATCGTCCCGCCGCTGGTCGTCAGCCAGAGCGACCTCGACGAAGCCGCTGAGAAGCTGGATCGCGCCCTGGCGCAAGTCGCTAAAGCAGCGTAGAAGCCCATCCGTTCACTTTCAGGACAGGGGAGGCAGGCATGTCTGCTTCCCCTGTCCATGCCCTTTATATATCCCAGGCGCGAGCGCCTGCCTGACAATCGTTCGCCTGATCGGTCCTGGCGAGCCCATCAAAATGACGCTGGCCACCAGGCATAAAGGAAGGCTCGGGATGTGAGAACGCGTGATAAATGTGCTCATATTTATCTGGCCGGCGGCTCAAAACCCGCACAAAGAAATGTCCCAGGATCAGCGCCGGGATGAGCAGCGGCAGAATCAGCAACAAGGTATTGATCATGGCAAGCTCCTTTATTCAACTGAAAAATCCCGACCAGCAAACGTCCTCTGATCTCAGTATAGTAGAATGCCCGATAAAGAACAGGGAAAAAGTCACAAAGTAGCTGATAATAGACAACAGATGAAATGTGTATCAATGTGTATCCCGGTTTTGGCGACCAGAGCAGGCGGGGTATAATAGAAAAAAGCCAGTGGAGTAGAAAGGAGCTGAGCATGTCAGAGGAAGCAGCTGAGCAGCAACCGGCGCAGCGGACAGTGCGCATTGTCAAGCCGCACGAATTTGACGCGAACACGCCGCAAACCCCGGGAATGCAGCGGGTCGCCGCCATCTCGCGAGAACTGGCGGGCTCGCAGGGACTCTGGGCGGGTGTGACAGTCGTGGCCCCCCGGGTCGCCAGCGGAGTTCACCATCATGGCGACAGCGAGACTATTATTTATGTCGTTTCCGGCCAGGGGAAAATACGCTGGGGCGAGCACATGGAATATGAGCAGGAGGTCGAGCCTGGAGATTTTATCTATGTCCCGCCCTTCGCGCCTCACCAGGAGATTAATGCCTCACCCGATACGCCCTCACAGTGGGTCATCGTGCGCAACACGCAGGAGCCAATCGTGGTCAACCTGGAGCCATTGAGCGCCGAACAACAGGCGGGCACCGACGCCACACACGGCATTTGAGGTAAAGACAGCACAGGAGTCCTCCGGTCGAAGCAGACCAGGAGGACTCTTTTTCGCGTTCACCATGATACATGAGGCAGGAATCGCCAGCATTTTTTGTAAAATGATAAATCGGATAAAGAGAATGATAAGAGATATCTTCTTTCTCAGCAGGTCTTCACGGCATAATTGGAGCAGAGAGAGCAAAACATCGCGCGGCAGCGCTCATATGTTACCGAACGTATGTTCTAATCGTTGTATGTACGCCAGTAGATTGTAAAGAAGCGCTACGCGGACGGCAGCGAGGCCGTTGCAGGCGAGTTGTGGAAGCCAGAAACGCGGAAAAGATTATTGCGTTGCCGGTCTCTACAAGCGAACTCATTGAGTCACCGCTACAACGCCTGTCTCCGGCGAAAACATGCAGGAGCATCGCCAGGCTCCTGTGTTTTTCGCACAAAATGATGTTTTTACCTGTATGGTGTCTGAAAAGGAGAAAAACGATGCAACGCCTGGCCGTGCGCAGGGACGCAGCAAAAATGAATAAAATAGAGAGCGGGCAAATCCTCTACTTTGATTTGCAGGGCAATTTGCCCGCGCAACACGTCCTGGCGCTGAATACGGGACTCTGCACGCTTACGTACCTCGCGGTCGATAGTCAGCAGTGCCCGCGTATCCTGGCTCAGCAGCAGTTTTCGCAGAGTGAACTCAGTCTGCTGCGACCTCTGCTGGAGCACTATCCTCATTACTGTCCGCACGAAGTCATGTTCGCCAATTTCTACAATGGCTCTGTGAGCGAGCACGCCATCGCGCGTGCGCGCCAGCGCTTGCAGGAAGCGGTTGAGTACGGCACCTGGGATCATGAGATGCGCCCGGTGCGCAATGTGCTCTCGCGCACGCGTCTGAAGCTCAAAGACTTTGGCATGGATATTCTCTCGATCCTGGAAACAGGCTATATGCTGCTGGTCTCTGAGGGAAAGAAGCGCTCGGCGATGTGATCGCCGGGAGCCAGCCTCTGACGAATGGCGCAGCACGCGCTTTTGTCCCTCGCCACGAACAGCTAGAGCGGAATATTGCCATGTTTTTTGGGTGGGTTGCTGTCGCGCTTGTTTTTGAGCATATCCAGAGCAGAGATAATGCGGGCGCGCGTCTGACGAGGCTCGATGACTTCATCGACATAGCCACGGCTGGCGGCGATATAGGGATTGTTGAACTTCTCGGTATATTCGGCGATGAGTTCTTTGCGCCTCAACTGCGGATCAGCGGCCTGTTCAATCTCGCTGCGGAAGAGAATGTTGACCGCCCCCTCCGGTCCCATCACAGCGATTTCAGCGGTAGGCCAGGCATAGTTTATATCCCCGCGCACATGTTTGCTGCTCATGACATCATACGCGCCGCCATAGGCTTTGCGCGTAATGACGGTAATCTTGGGCACAGTTGCTTCACAATAGGCATAGAGCAGTTTGGCGCCGTGGCGAATGATACCGTTGTGCTCCTGGCCCAGACCTGGCAAAAAGCCGGGCACATCCACGAATGTCAGGAGCGGAATATTAAAGCAGTCGCAGAAACGCACAAAACGCGCGGCCTTATCCGATGAATTGATGTCCAGCACACCGGCCAGAGCGCCGGGCTGCTGCGCTACAATACCAACCGAGCGACCATCCATACGCGCGAAACCGACGATGATATTGCGAGCAAAATGCTCCTGCACCTCAAAAAAATCGCCATCATCGACGATATATGTGAGCACGGCCTTCATGTCGTAGGGCTTGTTGGGATTGTCGGGCACGATGCTATCCAGGGCAGCTTCGGCGCGCGTGGGTGAGTCTTTGGGAGTGACGCGTGGAGCATCTTCCATGTTATTCGCGGGCAGATAGCTCAGCAGACGACGAAGCAGGCGCAGGCAGTCCGGTTCGCTCGGGCAGGCGAAGTGAGCCACGCCGCTGGTGGCGTTATGTACCATGGCGCCGCCCAGTTCTTCAAAGCTGACATCCTCGTGAGTGACGGTTTTGAGCACATCCGGGCCGGTCACAAACATATGGCTGGTATTCTCGACCATAAAGATAAAATCGGTAATGGCGGGCGAATAGACCGCGCCTCCGGCTGCCGGTCCCATAATGGCCGAGATCTGGGGCACCACGCCCGAGGCCAGGGTATTGCGCAGGAAAATATCCGCGTAAGCGCCCAGGCTGACCACTCCCTCCTGGATGCGCGCACCGCCGCCGTCGTTCAGGCCGATGATCGGCGCGCCGTTGCGCATGGCAAGATCCATGATTTTGCAGATCTTCTCCGCGTTTGCCTCGCTCATTGAGCCGCCGAAGACAGTAAAATCCTGCGAGAAGACATAAACCAGGCGACCGTCGATTTTGCCGTAACCCGTCACGACGCCATCGCCGAGAATCTTCTGCTCATTGAGGCTAAAATCGTTGGCACGATGGGTCACAAACATGTCCAGTTCATGAAAACTATCCGCGTCGAGCAAAAGGTCGAGGCGCTCACGCGCAGTCAGCTTGCCCTTTTTATGCTGGTTTTCGATGCGCCTGGCGCCTCCGCCAAGCCTGGCCTGCTCCTGGAGTTCGTGAAGTTCAGCGAGCTTCTTTGCTGCGCTTTTCAGGCCAGAAGAATCCTGTGGTGTACCTTCACCTGTGGTCATTGCAAATGCTCCATACTAAAATTTCGAGATTTTCTTAGTATCATATCACAGGCAAGGTGAAAGCCGAGAACCGCCAGAGTCAATCTGCTCTTTCCGGGCGGCTCCCGGCTTTTGGCGCGGCAAAGGCTTTTGGCGGACAAAAGAGGTGGGCGATAAAAAATACTTTCGTCATATATCGCATTAAAGCTTTATGTTACACAATAAGTAGACATGATACAGAAATATATGCGAAAATAGGGGGAAGAGTTTATAGAAAGATCGTTCTCACGTCAGAGCATGAAGTGGGATCGTCAACAGTCGTACAGGGGGCATGATGGAAGGGAAAGGAAGGGAGTTCTACCCGATAAGAAAGGCGGCTTCATGTCCAGCAATGGCAATCATGGATCTTTGCGGCAACCGCCGCGCCTGATGTTAGCAAATCTGCGAGGAGAACAAAAGGAGGAACAGTTTCAGTTACGCAAAGTTTTCCAGGCCTTCACCGAACTTCCCAGGGTTCTGCGCCTGGTCTGGAGCACCAGCGCCCTGCTCACCTCGATGCTGGCCCTGCTCAGTCTGGCCAGCGGACTGCTGCCGGCGGCGAGCGTGTGGATTTCAGGGGGTGTCCTGCAGAGCGTGGTCAGGGCCATTATCAGCACAGATCATGATCTCTCGCAGGTCTGGTTTTACGTCATCGCGCAATTGATCGTCAATCTGCTTCAGAGTCTGGTCAGTACGCTGAGCAACATCTCACAGCAGTTGTTACAGGAGCGCACCAGCAACCGTATTCAGTTGATGATCCTGCACAAGGCTGATACATTGGATCTGGCATTCTTTGAAGATCCCGAATTTTATGACAAGTTGCGCAATGCAGCCGACGAATCGACCTACAAGCCAACTCAGATGGTTTCACAGGTCTTTATCTTCATTCGCACGCTGATTACGCTCTTTTCCATGCTGGCGATTCTCCTGGGCGTGGCCTGGTGGCTGTCGTTGATCGCCATTGTGCTGCCGATTCCCTCGTTTATCTCCAGTTCGCGCTATGGCTGGCGCGGCTATCACAAAATGCGCCGCCAATCGCCCAAGCGCCGCATGATGGCCTATCTCAATCGGCTGATGACCGTCGATGCCTACAACAAGGAAATCAAGCTGTTTAACCTGGGTAATTTCTTGACGAAACAGTTTGCTGATTTCGCGGAAGAGTTTTATCAGGAGAATAAAAAGATCGTTGTTGGACGCTACCTGGCCGGCTTTGGCTGGGGCAGTCTCTCCACCCTGGCAAATTCCGCCATCTATATCTATATCGCCTTTCGCACCGTGGCCGGCGGCATCAGCATCGCCGATCTGACCAGATCCACTCAGGCCGTGATTCAGGTCGGGTCTAGCTTTCAGGGCGTGCTCGACGGACTTTCGAGTATTTACGAAAACAACCTCTTCGTCAGTACTCTCTACGAGTTTCTGGAGTATCAGCCGCGTATTACCTCGCCGGCCACACCGCAGCCCCTGGCCCGCGATCCAGAGCAGGTCGGCCTGGACATTGAGTTTCGCCATGTCAGCTTTACGTATCCTGGCAAAGATCCCGCCACCGAGGCTGCCCTGCGCGACGTGAGCTTTACCATCGCGGCAGGCGAGGCTATCGCGCTGGTCGGCAGGAATGGCGCGGGCAAAACGACGATTGTCAAGCTGCTGACCCGCCTCTACGATCCCGATCACGGTCAGATTCTCGTAGGCGGGCGCGATATTCGCGAATACGATATCGAGGAACTGAGGCGCGTGATCGGGGTCATTTTCCAGGATTATGTCACTTACCAGATGAACGCGCGTGAAAATATCGGTGTGGGTAGAATTGACGATATCGAAAATCTCACCCTGGTCGAGCTGGCCGCCAATAAAAGCGGGGCAAGTACGGTCATCGAAAAATTACCTTCTGGCTACTCAACCATGCTGGGGCGCTGGTTTAAAGATGGCACTCAACTCAGCGGCGGCGAATGGCAGAAGGTCGCCCTGGCCCGCGCCTTCATGCGCGACGCGCCGATTCTGGTCCTGGATGAGCCAACCAGCGCGCTCGACGCCCAGGCTGAGTATGACATCTTTACCAAATTCCGTCTGCTCACCGAGGGCAAAACCGCCATCTTCATCAGCCACCGCTTCAGTACGGTGCGCCTGGCCGACCGCATCTTTGTCATCGAAGGGGGCATCATCAAGGAGAGTGGTTCACACTTTGAATTGATGGAACTCAATGGACGTTATGCCGAGTTGTTTAACCTCCAGGCGGAGGCGTATCGTTAAGCGGGCCAAAACGAAAAGTAAGGAGCGAACGGGGTGCCAGCTCGTCCGCCCCTTACCACGCTTTGCGAGTAGCAACGCGCGACTCCAGAAGGGGCGCGTGCAAACCCCATGGGGAAAAGGTTGCACGTGATAGTAAATATACGCCCAAGCTTGCTCGTCGAGGTGGATCTGCTTGCGCACGTATATTCCGCCTTCCTTCCCAGGCCTATTTATTATAACGCATGAGGAAGCCATTAGTTATCACTTTTCGGAGCAAAATTTGTATATTGGGAAAAATTCACCCCTTCTTTGCTTTTTCAGCCAGTGACCGACGGCAATTTTACCCACCCATATAGATTGTATACCCGCGTTGCGTCAAATTGATCAGGATGTGCTCTACCTCGGCCTCGCTACGATGGATCAGGCGAGCGATATCCTGAATGCTGCGCCGCCCATCCAGCAGGATAAAGACCAGGCGCTCGTGGCGCTCCATCTGCTGAATGGCCTGAGCTGGCGAGGTGGTGGTTGGTCTGGCTACGAAGATGGCCAGGCGTCCGGGCAGCTTTTCTTCTCGCGCGGGCAGTTTTTCTTCGTCGGATAAAGCGACAAAGCGCGGCGTGGGAGGAATCTTGCGAGCGACCGGCGTCACTTCAAAATCTGACCCCTGATGAGTGGTCCAGCTCTGCACGGGACGCGAGGGGGCAGACTGCGGGACAAGCGTATAGTTCTCTAACCTGGTGCCATGCAGCACAAACGGCTGGCCTGCAGGGATGCGAGTGATCTGCATCTCGGTGGATAACGCCCCTGCGGTCTGGGACTGCTCAAAAGAGCGGGTAGCCCTTTCACCGGTGGAGGCGCTGCCGTTTACACGCTGCTCAGCCTGACTGAGAGCGGGGGGACGCGCCAGAGGATCGGTCCGGGGCAATGTCCGCGAGGACTCCGCCTGCGGCTTTCCGGTCAGTGACACCGTGGTAGATCGTGGCGGTCGGCTTATGCTATGAAAAGAACAGGTAATCTGTTTCCATTCGCCAATACGTTGCAGTGCTGCTTTTCCTGTCTCGTGCTCGGTACGAACTCGCGTTAGAGAACCATTCTCAAAGTAGATTTCTCCCTGCTCCGCTCCCCTGCCTCCCAATTGCTCGACTTGCAAAACGCCGGTGCGCCGTTGCAAGGTGATAGATCGTACCATCTGGGCCAATGGTTCCGCAGAAATGGATATGTGTTGCGGCATAGTTATCTCTCCTCCAATCACACATAAAAACCCGAACAACATCTCTATCGCGACTCCAGGATGAACAACACACTCTTAACTATACGGATTTGTTATTAATTTATCGCTAAGAATGCCTCAAATCGTGTGAAAATAGCGTGAAAATCATTACAAAGAGCATAACAATGTTATTACAGTGTTCTTACGAGTGTATAAAGAGAACACATCCTTACATACAAAGCGGACCGGAATCTGCGGCGGCTTGTATTCTGCGACTCATTTTTGCCAGGACTAGGGGATCTGAGTCCATTGGATTACGCTGCCAATGCTGTTGGGGGCGAGCTGGAGAGAGGTGTTCTGGCGGGTGTCAACCAGGTAGAGGCCGGGCTGCGGACCGCTGAGAGAGATGATGAGCTGGTGAACGGCGGCGGGGGACCAGGAGAGGCCGCTGATCTGGCCTTGCAGGTGAAGGTGGGTGAGCTGACCGCTGTGCTGCGTGTTCGCGATGGCAATCTGCGTTCCTGTGCTGTAGGCCAGTTGCAGGTTATCCGCCGACCAGTCAGGCGCTGGATTCACCGCCGCCTGCTCCGGTAAAAGCTGATCGTTTCCGGTGACGACATTGACCAGGTGGCCGTGGCCCACGCCGTTGAGATTCTCGTCAAGATAAAAAATGGTGGTGCCATCCGGGGACCAGCGAGCGAAACCGATCTGTTTTCCCTGGCTTAAAGGCACGGATTGGCCGTTCGCCGCCAGGTTCAGACGCCAGAGATCTCCGGCGCGTCCGGCTACGGATGTGACCAGGAGCCAGCCGCCGGTTTCGTTGTTGCTACCCGGACTGTATTGCGCCTGGAGATAAGTACCGCTTGTCAGGCGTTGTGGATAGGTGGCGGCACCGCTACCCACGCGATGTATCCACACACCGCTCACGCGGCCAATCGAGCCCAGCGACCATGTGACGGCGGTCTGTTGGCCATTGGTGAACCAGTTCAGGCTCAGCACACCATCCTCGCTGTTGCCCCGCGCTTCCGCGAGATTGCTCAGATCCAGCGCGCTATGCTCCTTGAGGTTGTAGTCCATTACGCTGATTACGCCGTCGTGAGCCAGGGAGAAGGCCAGCCGCGAGCCATCGGGCGACCAGGCAGGCTGAGCGGCGCTCCCCTTGATGTCGGTCGCGAGCGCGCGCACCGTCCCATTCGCAGGAGTAAAGAGATACAGGCTGGTCTGGCCGCTGCCGGTAGGATCGGCCACGAAGGCGAGCGAACTGCTATCCGGCGACCAGGCCAGACTGGTCAGAACGGTCTGTCCAGACGCGCTCTGCCAGTTCGCGGCACCGCTGGCCGGGAGCAGGGCCAGCGGGACGGCTGTATCCTGCTGTCCGTCGCTGCGCAGGGTATGCACACGTCGTCCCTGTAGATCGACATAGGCCAGCAGATCGCCGGCATCGTGATTGCCCTGGGGAGGATTGACCACCCAGCCGGCTGCTACCTGAACATTCGCGGGCGTCAGGCGTTCCGGCTGGTGCTTGCCACCTTCGGTCAGCACACTCCACAGAGCGCCATTGCGCAGAAAGACGAAGCGCGAACCCGCAGCCAGGGGAACGGTCTGGCCGCCGAACGGGGCCGCAGGCGGCGTAATCGCGCCCGCAAGATTGGCATTGCCTGCCGCTGGACGATACAGACTCAGAGCAAGGAAGCTGGCCAGGCCCAGCGCAGCCACCAGCAGCGCGGCCAGAGTCCAGAGCAGAGGTGCCGCCCGGCGCTTGCGTCTGCGCGGCGGATCGTACTGGCGGGTGGTATACGAGCGGGACGCGGGCCGCAGTTGCAACGTCGGAGGCGTGGGCGGGATCTCGCTCTCAGATAGCGCAAAAGGCGCCTGGGAAACGCCCCGGCCTCCGGGCAGGGAAGCGAAGCGCGGGCGTTCTTCCAGAGCCTGACGCAACGAAGGCGTCAGGGGTTGCGTTTGCTCAAAGAGCGTGCTGGAACGTGGAGGATACCCGGCGGCCTCCAGCAACTGCCGAACTTCGGGAATGGCAAAGAGGCGCGTCCGCAGGGCAGCAGAAGGGCTCTCGCGCGGCAACTGAGACAGGAGAATATCGTTCTGGCGCAATTCGGCCAGAGACATCATACAGCGAGGACAGGTTTGCAAATGAATGGTCACGTCCCGGCGTTCTTGCGGGGCGAGCATATTGTCAAGGTAGGCACTTAGCCGCTCCTCGACCTGCTCGCAATTCATTTGTTGCCTCCTTGTTCCAGAGCCCGATAATGTTCACGAAAGGACTGGCGAGCGCGGGAAAGATACATCTTGACACCGCTCTCAGCAATATTCAACGCCTGAGCAATTTCGCTGTATGAAAAACCCTCCTGAGTGTACAGGAGCAAAGCTGCCCGGTACTGCTGAGGCATGCGCCGAAGTGCTGCACGGACAAGCTCCGTGGTACCATAAATTTCCTGGGGGTCAGCACTCTCCACATCAGCCGGTTCGTGATCAAGATCTTGCCAGGGCAGCCAGGCGATCAATTTACGACGACGCAAAGCATCATACGCGGTATTGGTCGCAATACGATAGAGCCAGGCTGACAACTTCAGGTTTGCATCCATTTTAGGCAGCGCGCGAAACGCCTTTAAAAAGGTATCCTGAGTCAGATCATCCGCCTGTTCGCGATCTCCTACCAGATGGTAGACATAGTTATAAATAGGTGTCTTATATTCGTCGTAAATTTGCTCGAAGGACCAGGTATTTTCCCTGGTTTCCACCCTGGCCATGCGCTACGTCCCTTCCGGTGGCTAGAGCTATCAACCTGTCCGTTCCAATGCAGGCGATAGATGGCCATCCTTCCGGCTCGCATGATTTGCCAGCGGTCTGGCGCGAGGTGGAAAGATATTTCATCCTTCTGTGTAGTGGAACGGACAATCAACGCTTTCAGTAACATCTGATCGGCTTAAAAATAACCGCTTGCGCGTGATTTATTGTTCATCATGGTAGCATATTTGCGCTATTCCCTGAAATGCTTGAGCCTGGGCTTAGTACTATTTGGGGGGAAATCGCTGCTGACGATTTGTCTATCGTATGATAGAATTGACGTGGCGGAAGAGGATACCTGCTGGACCTGGCCGGTACATGTTGCCAGATGGCCGCCTTTGTCTATGCCGCAATTGCCCTGTGCTCACTGCACGTTTTGCTCTCTCCGCCTGAACCGCAAGAGGTAAGGATCGCCAGATTGACGGGCGAGAAAGATTGTCGCGAATTTCGCCGTATCTGAACTGATGAGGAGGATGACAACTATGGAGGTTGCCGGGCAAACGCCTACCGGTGTGCGCACTGTCTGGTGGGAAAGCGAGGTTGCAGGCGGGTCGATTGCCCTGCTGGATCAATCTGTGCTCCCTCATGAGGTTCAGTTTCTCCATCTCCACCATGAAACGGAGGTGGCCGCTGCCATCCGTTCCCTGAAAGTGCGAGGCGCGCCGGTGATCGGTGTGACCGCCGCTTTTGGTATGGCGCTGGCCATGACGCGTTTCTGGCATGAAAACGGCTCCGATGTGGCAGCGGAGAACATCCGCGCTCACCTGGCAGCGGCGGCGGAGATCCTGCGCCAGGCGCGTCCTACAGCGGTCAATCTGCCCTGGGCAGTGGAGCGCATGACGCGACGAGCTGAGCGGGAGATGGCGGAAAACTGCCAGCTCCCCGAACTGGTGAGGTCGCTCCAGCAGGAGGCGCAGGCCATCGCCGATGAGGATGTCGCGGCCTGCCTGGCCATGGGTAAGTACGGCGCGGAGTTGATCCCCGCCGAGGCAACTCTGCTGACGCATTGCAACGCGGGAGCGCTGGCGACCGCCGGTCTGGGCAGCGGTCTGGCGCCGCTGTACGTGGCGCATCAAGCGGGCAAGCGCCTGCATGTGTTTGTGGATGAAACACGCCCGGTCCTGCAGGGCGCTCGCCTGACCGCCTGGGAACTCCAGCAGGCGGGCATTCCGTTGACGCTGATCACCGACAACATGGCGGCCCACTTTATGCGTCATGCCGGCATCAGCGCGGTTTTTGTCGGCGCGGACCGTGTGGCCGCGAATGGCGATGTGGCCAATAAGATCGGCACATATGGCCTGGCGGTGCTGGCGCACGCCCACGGCATTCCGTTTTACGTGGTGGCGCCACGCTCAACCATCGATCTCACCCTGCCCGATGGGCACGCGATTCCCATTGAACAGCGCGCGGCTACGGAAGTGACTACGCTCGGCGGGACTCCCATCGCGCCAGCCGGGGTTCAGGTGGCAAATCCCGCCTTTGATGTGACTCCCCATACCTACGTGACCGCGCTGATAACGGAAGCGGGCATTGCCCGCGCCCCTTACACAGAGTCCTTGCCAGCGCTTTGTGCAGGCTATCATCACACAGAAGAGGTTTAAAGCTCATGGAGTCAGAGGTCGTACAGGCTGTTGCGAAGTATGCCGAATCTGTCATGGGGCAGGAAGGATTTCGCTATATCAGCGCCGTAGTGGCGACGTGTAAGATGCTGGCCCTGGAGCTGGAGGGTACGGATGCCGAAACCAACCAGATCAATATGGATGTGCTTGTTATCTCGGCGTATCTCCATAACATTTCGACTATTGAGTTCGGCTTTCAAGACCACCAGATCAAATCGGCAGAAATGGCCGTGGAATTTCTGCGCGAACTCCAGGCGGCGGACGAGCTGGTGAGCGCGACGGAAAAGACGCTCCTCGCTCACACTACGGTTTTACCCCCCGAAGAACGCGCCTCCCTTCCCCTTGAGGCGCGGATCATTTATGATGCTGACAAGCTGGGCCGCCTGAGCGGTCTGGCGGTGGTGACTTCGCTGATTGAGTTCGGCGCACGCTACCCCAATCGCGCGGTGAACGGCGAAGTCCTGAGCGCGATCCTGCGCCATATTGAGGAGCGTTTTGTCGATCTTTTCCAATCACTCAACACGGACCCGGCTCGCGAAATGGCGCGCATTAAATTTGGCAATACATTGGCTTTTCTTGATGGGGTGATTGAGCATCTCAACGATGCCACTCCGATTTAAGTATTGTTTCTCACACACTTTTTGAAAGCGAAGGTGGCAAGTTTGTCCATTCTGGTTGTTGGTTCGGTAGCTCTCGATACGGTTGAAACCCCTTTTCAGCGGGTAGAGGAAGTCCTCGGAGGAGCTGCCTCGTATTTTTCGTCCGCCGCATCACTCTATAGCCAGGTCAACCTGGTGGCGGTCGTGGGGTCCGATTTCCCCCAGGAGTTCATCGATTTCTGGCGCAGCCGCACAATTAACCTCGACGGTCTGCAAGTCCTCGACGGTCCTACGTTCCGCTGGATCGCGCGTTACCACATGGATATGAACGCGCGCGATACGCTGGATACGCAGCTCGGCGTCTACGAAGGCTTTCATCCTGTCCTGCCGGCAGCATACCTGGATAGCGAACTGGTCTTCCTGGCGAACATTCAGCCAGAACTGCAGATGGAGGTGCTTCAGGCAGCTCCCCGCGCCCGTCTGACCGTTCTGGACACCATGGAACTCTGGATCATGACCGCGCGTGCGCAACTGACCGAGGTCATCAAGCGCGTGGATGTGTTGCTGATGAGCGAAGAAGAAGTGCGCCAGTACACCGAAAAGGCCAGCATTCTCAAAGGCGTGCGGGATCTCTTCGCGCTGGGTCTGAAATATGTGATTGTCAAGCAGGGGAGCTACGGCGCGCTGCTCTTTGGCGCCGATGGCACGTACTTCAGCGCGCCGACCTATCCCCTGGAAGAAGTTTGCGATCCCACCGGCGCCGGCGATTCGTTCGCGGGCGGTTTCCTGGGCTATCTCTCTACCGCGAAGCCGCTGAGCAACGGGCAGTACAGTCCCGAAGACATCAAACGCGCGGTGGTACATGGCAATTTGATCGGCTCGTTCGCCTGCGAGGACTTTAGTATGCGGCGCCTGCGCAGCCTGACCGTCGATGAAATCGCGGCACGCTACAAAAAGCTGGTGGAATATTCGCATTTTGATGCCGCCTGGCGCGGATTGTAACGGCCAAAATGAAACAAATGACGCCTGGATTTTCTCTGATATACTTTAGTAGGATGGCAGTGGCTTAACAAAAAGGAGAAAAAGCTCGATGACTATTTCAACTCAAGGTGATGTGAAAGACTTCACCCTTGCGCCGCGCGGCAAGGACCGCATTGAATGGGCGGCGAAAGATATGCCAGTTTTGCGCCTGATTCGTCAGCGCTTTGAAAAAGAACAGCCCTTGAAGGGTGTACGTATGTCGGGGTGCTTGCATATTACGACAGAAACGGCAAACCTCGCTATTACGTTGAAAGCCGGCGGCGCCGACCTGGTACTCTGCGCCTCCAATCCGCTTTCTACGCAGGACGACGTGGCCGCCGCGCTGATCAGCGAGTATGGCATCCCCACCTTCGCGATTAAAGGCGAAGATGAGCAGACGTACTACAGCCACATCAACGCCGCGCTGGATCACAAGCCCAACATGACCATGGATGACGGCTGCGATCTGGTCTCAACTCTGCACACGGCGCGCACTGAACTGATCCCTAACATTGTGGCGGGTCTGGAAGAGACGACCACCGGCGTGATCCGTCTGCGCAGCATGGAGAAAGCCGGCGTACTGCGCTTCCCCGTGCTGGCCGTCAACGAATCCGACACCAAGCACATGTTTGATAACCGCTATGGCACCGGGCAGAGTTCGCTCGACGCGGTGATTCGCGCCACGAATATTCTGCTGGCGGGCCGCACCGTGGTCGTCATCGGCTACGGCTGGTGCGGACGTGGCGTGGCCTCGCGCGCGCATGGCCTGGGCGCCAACGTCATCGTCACCGAAGTCGATCCCACCCGCGCGCTGGAAGCGGTGATGGATGGCTATCGCGTCATGCCAGCCGTCGAAGCAGCCGCCCTCGGCGATGTCTTTATCTCCGTGACCGGCGATATCAACGTGATTGACCGCGCTCACCTGGAGCGCATGAAGGACGGCGCGCTGGTCGCTAACTCCGGCCACTTTAACGACGAGATCAACATCCCGGCCCTCGAAGCGCTGGCGGTCAAAAAACGCCGCGTGCGCGATTTCGTGGATGAGTACACCTATGCCGATGGGCGCCGCATTCACCTGCTGGCCGAAGGACGCCTGGTGAACCTCTCCGCCGCCGAAGGCCACCCGGCCAGCGTGATGGATATGAGTTTCGCCAACCAGGCGCTCGGCTCCGAGTACATGCTTCTCCACGCGAAAGAGATGGAGCCCAGGGTCTACACCATCCCTGAGCACATCGACAAAGATATCGCGCGCCTCAAACTCACGGCTATGGGTATCCAGATCGACACCCTCACGCCCGAACAGGAGAAATATCTCGGCTCCTGGGAGTCTGGCACGTAATCTGGCTTAAAACTCTGCATTGTATGAATTGTTGGGCAACAATTCATACAATGCAGGTACAGCGAAATGGATATCATACCGTAACAAGTCTTGACAAGTTTTTTCTTTATTGGCTATACTTGAGATCGGAGATTCTTCTCCTTAATCAGAAAGACTCATCCAGAGAGGTGGAGGGAAACGGCCCGATGAAGCCCGGCAACCTCCTGCGTGACTCGCAGGAATGGTGCCAATTCCGGCGGACAGATTTGTTCGCGAGATGAGGGGAATACGCACGCATAGCTGCAAACCCCCTGCGTCGTCAGGGATTTTTTTTGCCTCTTGTGCCCCCTCTGTCGTCCTGTTACGGCGGCCTCATGCCGCCTTGTCCATTGTATGGAAGGAGCACAAGTAAACTCATGAGCAATTTCATGACCAATCCGCAGACGTTTTTCACCAGCGAGTCGGTGACAGAGGGGCATCCTGATAAACTCTGCGACCAGATCTCGGATGGCGTGCTCGACGCCATTCTGGCGCAAGATCCCCAGGCGCGCGTGGCCTGTGAAACCGCGACGACGACCGGCCTGGTACTGGTCGCGGGCGAAATCACGACCTCGGCCTGGATTGACATGGCCGCTGTGGTGCGCAAAACCATCGAACAGGTAGGCTACATCAGCGCTGAGTATGGCTTTGATTATCGCACCTGCGGCGTGGTGACCTCAATCGGCAAGCAGTCGCCTGATATCGATCAGGGCGTCAGCCAGGCGCTGGAGATGCGCGAAACGCCCGGACTTTTAAGCGATGACGAACTGGAGCGGATTGGCGCGGGCGACCAGGGCATGATGATCGGTTTCGCCTGCAACGAGACGCCTGAGTATATGCCGCTGCCCATCAGCCTGGCCCACAAGTTGACGCGCCAGCTCTCCCAGGTGCGCCGCAAATCCTGGGCCGGCAGCGGTCCCATGGCCTATCTGCGTCCCGATGGCAAAAGCCAGGTTACAGTACAATACGAGTTTGGCAAGCCGGTGCGCGTAGATACGGTGGTGATTTCCACACAGCACGCCGAGTACGTCGACCAGGAGCAGATTCGCGCGGACGTGATTGAGCATATCATCAGGCCCATTGTCCCCGAACACCTGTTTGATGCGAAGACCAAAATCTTCGTCAACCCCACCGGGCGCTTCGTGACTGGCGGCCCCATGGGAGACGCCGGCCTGACCGGGCGTAAAATTATCGTCGACACCTATGGCGGCATGGCGCGGCATGGCGGCGGCGCCTTCAGCGGCAAAGATCCGACCAAAGTCGACCGTTCAGCCGCCTACGCGGTGCGCCACATCGCCAAGAATGTCGTCGCCGCCGGCCTGGCCGAACGCATCGAGATTCAGGTCTCCTACGCCATCGGTGTCGCGCGTCCGCTTTCCCTCTTCATCGACACCTTCGGCACCGGCCAGGTCTCGGATGAAGAGATTATCCGCCTGATCAATGAGCACTTCGATCTGCGCCCGGCTGGCATTATCCAGTCGCTCAACCTGCGCCGCCCGATTTACCAGCCCACCGCCGCCTTCGGCCACTTCGGGCGCACCGACGTAGATCTGCCCTGGGAAGAACTGAACAAAGTTCCCATGCTCCGACTCGGCGTCGGCGCCCGTGTCCAGGACAACAGCCAGACGCTCTAGG
>DASZXF010000266.1:0-1640 GCA_035546055.1 Ktedonobacteraceae bacterium | reverse complement strand
AACCAGACCGCAATATCTTTACTATTCAGCAGGGGGTTGCCATCGGTCTGTTTGTCAAATATGCCCGCCCCCCGGCGTCCGCCGGGCTGGCCGGGACACAGCCGGAACGGGACCACAGACGCAGGCAGGCAGCGCCCCTGGCCAGGGTTTACCATGCCGATGTCTGGGGACAGAGAGCGGTCTACACCACGGGTATGCATGGCGCTCGCCAGTTGAGCGGAGGAAAGCTGGGCTGGCTGGCCGAACATACCAGGGCAAACACGCCCTGGCAGATCTGCCATCCTGACGCGCCTTTCTACCTTTTCACGCCTCGCGACGATAGTCACCAGAGCGAATACGGAGCCTACTGGCGCCTGCCGGATATTTTTGCTCTCAATGGCCATCCCGCGCCTGGCCTGCTGACCTGCCACGATGCCTTCGCGATTGCCTGGAGCGCGCAGGAGATGGAGGCGAAGATCGCTGAACTGCTGGCCGCCTCCAGCGAAGAGGAGGCGCGGACGCGCTTTCGCCTCTGTGCGCAGAGCCAGTGGAACTACGCCGCAGCCTGTCGCGCGCTTTCCACCGGCTCCTGGCGGCCTGCGCTCGGCCATGTCTCGTACCGGCCCTTTGATACGCGCTGGACCGTCTTTGAGCGTCATGTGGCCGTTCACCTGCGCGAGCGAGTCACGCGCCATCTGCGAGCCGGTCCCAACCTGGCTCTGGTAGTGGGACGCGCCGGCCAGGCTGTGCGCGGGGGAGCCTGGGATGTCGCTTTTTGCAGCCGTCTGCCGACCGAGTTCAACTTTTACCGGCGCGGCGGCAACTATCTCTTCCCGCTTTACCTCTATCCCGCTAGCGGGGCTGCGCGCGTGGCGAATCTCGCCCCGCCGTTCATCGCCGAGATCAGTCGGCGGCTCGGTCTGAACTGGCTGGCCGATGGCGCTGGCGATCTGCTGCATACCTTTGGCCCGGATGACATCTTTGCCTATATCTACGCCTGGCTATACGCGCCCGGCTATCGCGCGCGTTACGCCGATTTCCTCAAAATCGATTTTCCTCGCATTCCTCTGCCCGCCCACCTGGAGCTTTTCCGCGCGCTCTGCCAGCTCGGCCATGCCCTGAGCCGGGCACATCTGCTGGAGCATCGCCAGCCTGGAGAGGCCGCCTGGTCGGTAAACGACGATCCCCTGGTCAGCGAGGTCCGCTATCTCGCGCCCGCTGTGCCTGGCGGCGGGCAGATCTTCATCAATGCCGCCTGCTCCATCGCCCCTGTGCCAGAGTCCGCCTGGTCGTTTACCATCGGCGGCTATCAGGTCGCCCGGAAATGGCTGCTGGACCGCGCAGGCCGCCGTCTGAGCCCCGCCGAACTCACCCACTACCGCCAGATCATCGCCAGCCTGGTAGATACCACGAGACTGATGGACGAAATCGAACTGGCCATGCGCGAGCACAACGGCTGGTTTGATTAAAAACCAGCCTGCAAGTACTAAAATGTGAAATAGTTCACACTTTCTGACGTATTTTCGGTGTAATCTATAGATGGGATCATAGCCGTATCTTTATCAAAGCGATACAGAAGCAACAGGGAGCCTTTCATTTTCTTCAATGGCGAAGGGAACGCGTCATTTTTTTGCGAGGCGAGAAATGGGCGAAGCTTTGCC
>DASZXF010000265.1:0-1645 GCA_035546055.1 Ktedonobacteraceae bacterium | reverse complement strand
CGCTTGCTGGCGTGCCTATGGGTTCCAATCAGGCATGGGAAGATACTATCAGTGTTTGCTTACCATCCGTTGATTGCAGCACAGCGGGCATGCCCTGCAACTGAAAAGTTTCAAAGCGCAACGGGCCAAGCGTAAGAACGTAAGGCGTGTTGACAAGGTAGTGGGCACTGACGCTGAACGATTGAGCTGATCCCGCGTTAGAGGCCAGCGGAAAGGTCGCGATCAACTGATCACCAGGACGAATGGAGGTCAGCAAACACGTACTGGTGACGGTCCCGGCGCCGGCGAGATCGGGCGTTGCGCTCATGATATAGTTATAGGTCACGCGCGATTGAGGCTGAGCCGCGTGAAGGAGCGTCCAGCGCGTTATCAGCGTCGGTTGGGAATGACCTGCCAGTTGCTTCACCTGCGAATCAATCCCCTGCAACTGATTGGCGAAGCTGTTCTGCCCGGCCTGTCCGGTGGTCTGCCCATAGGAATATGGCGTGACAACATACATTTTGAAGGGCTGACTGCCCAGAATTGGCGGCTCATCGACCAGTTCTACTTTTGCGTATTCCTGGAGCAAAAGAGGCGTCAGCGCATCCGTTGAGCGTGTGAGCATCAAGGCCGGTCCTTCCTGCGGCGCAGGCAGAACCATGCAGCGCGAAGATTCGAACAGGGTCGACGGCGTGCGCATCATACTGGCGAGATAAGGAAAGCCAGCCATCAATGCATCAAAATCATCATCAACCGAGAGCGTACCATAAATACGGCTGAGATGGCGTGCCTGAGCAACCTGATCTGCCTCCTGAAAGGCATGCTCCAGCGATCCGATATCATTGTACCCAAATATATGGTTATTAACTCCATTGGTCATATCGACAAGCGAGGCCGCGCTGCCTGCCAGTTGCACCAGCAGCACAATGCACACCAGGACATACGCGCTATAACGAACGCCTTTCCAGAGCCTCACCGCTTGCAAAGTACCAGACCACCTGAGCGCGCGTGTGATAAAGATCGCGATAAAGATAAATGGCCCCGGCACAATCACCAGCAGATAGTGCAGGTGAACAGGTGGACCGTGACGAGTGAGAGCCAGCACAGGCACAATTTGCCAGAGCAGCATCAGCAGCAGTCCGCAGGCCAGAGTATCCGCGCGCAGATTGGTCCACCACGCACGCACGCCAGCAAAGAAGCGCATAATCCAGGCCGGCAGGGAAGACCTGGTGTCAGCGGTTCTCCTACCAGAGAAATGGACATGGCGCAGCACCCCCCAGATAGCCAGCGCAAATCCACCAAACAGGCAGCATTCCAGAAAGAAGCGCATCGCAAGCAAGGGATGAAGCAAAGGAAACACCGCTGAATGACCAATCGTGCGCGGATCGTAATACGTTCCGTGCAGGAATTTATCATCGTAATAGAAGGCATTGAGGAAACGTTCATAAAACATCCAGGCGCGGCCATCGATATGAGCAGGGGTGCCGCTTTTGCCAAAAAGCGCGGTGATATCGTAGAAACTGGTCGCCTGTTCCCAGACGAGATAGGGAGCATATATGATCAACAGCGCCAGGCCGCCGAGCACAATATCACGCAGGCGAATGGTTCCAGGCGCGAGCAAAATAGCGACGAAAAGCGGAGCGACGAGAACCAGCGTGAGCGAGTG
>DASZXF010000264.1:0-15118 GCA_035546055.1 Ktedonobacteraceae bacterium | reverse complement strand
CCTCGGTTCTGACAATGCACCCCAGAACGCGAAAATATGATGGATACCCAAATGATTAAGAATGGTCACATTTCTGGTGAATCTGGGGTATACTTACTCATAGCCGATAGAACCAGATGAGACAATCGTGAGATAAGATGGAGGGGAACCGTGATGGAAACTTCAGCTCAAAACGTATTGGTGCTCGCAGCTCAAGCGGGCGATCAGATAGCATTCGAAGCCCTGGTGGACACGTACCGGCGCGAGCTGCTCGTGCATTGTTATCGGATGCTGGGTTCATTCCATGATGCTGAAGACCTTGTGCAAGAAACTCTGCTACGCGCCTGGGAGAAACGCACAACCCTCACCAGTCCTGGATCGTATCGGGCCTGGTTGTATCGCATTGCTACTAATTTGTGTCTCAATCGACTGCGGAGCCTTCCTCGCCGGTCCTTACCCACGGAGACGCATCCCATGAACGATTCCAGCGGTCCTTTGCCTGAACGGGTGCGAGAGCCAATCTGGCTGGAACCGTTCCCGGATGATCTGCTTGCCGATCAACAGAGTGATCCGCAAACGTGCGCGGAGCGGAGCGAACAGACCACACTGGCTTTCCTGATCGCACTCCAGCGTTTGACGCCGACACAGCGAGCCGTTCTGCTCCTATGCGAGGTGCTCTCCTGGAAGGCCAGCGAAGTGGCCGCATGGCTTGATCTTTCGGTTCCCGCAGTCAATTCTGCTTTGCAGCGGGCCCGACGTGCGTTGCACCAGCTCAACATTGCAAGCCAGGCAGAAATGGCATTGCCTCAACCCGATATGAAGGATCTCCTTGAGCGCTATGTCGCTGTGTGGGAGCAGGCCGATATTCCTGGCTTCGTGGCGTTGCTACGAGAGGATGCCTGGTTTACTATGCCGCCAAGCCCGGTCTGGTTCCAGGGGCGGGCGAACATTTCCGCCATGCTTGCGGCCTATGTCTTCACTCCTGGTAGACAACGACGCCTGTGGCCCACGCGCGCAAATGGATGTCCGGCTTTCGGACTCTATCAACAGAAGGCCGGGGCCGCATGGCTTCCGCTCAGTGGCCTCGTGGTCCTGCGGGTAGAGGATGGGCACATTGCCAACCTCGTCGCGTTCCTGGATGTGGAGAGTATCGCGTCCTTTGATCTCCCATCTACCCTGCCTGCTGTCTCGCGACAGAGCACCGCAGACCACCATGATGTACCTGTCCTCTCGTCCGACCTGTGACGTGAGCAGATAGCATCTTTGCGCGGAGGCGGGAACTCTACCAGGATATGCATGGAGGGTCGGACTTCACGTCCAACCCTCCATGCATATCCTGTGTCCTGTGTGTTGAGTTTATTTTTTCGCGTTGCCGTTGCTCAGCAGATTGCCCTGTGTGCCGGGGAGCAGGTTGCCTTCGGCGTTGAGAGAAGGCAGGAGCTGGGCCTGCGCCTGTGTGCTGAGGGGCAGCGTCCAGAGCTTGATGAAGCCCAGCGCGGCGTTGTGATCGAACTGGTCGCCGCTGTCATACGTGGCCAGGGCGTGGCTGTAGAGCGAATTTTCGGATTTGCGCCCGACGATGCTGCACTTCCAGGGAGTGAGTTTGAGGCGAACTGTACCGCTGACGAAGCGCTGCGTGCTCTGCACATAGGCGGCCAGATCCTGGTGCAAAGCGCTGTACCACTGACCATTGTAGATCAGGCGCGCGTATTCGCCAGAGATAATCTCCTTGAAGCGCGTCTGCTCGCGGCTGAGGGTCATGGTCTCCAGCGCTTTGTGAGCGGTCATCAATACCGTCGCGGCGGGCGCTTCGTAGATTTCGCGCGATTTAATGCCGACCAGGCGGTTTTCAATGTGGTCGATGCGTCCAATACCGTAGGAGCCGGCCAGGGCATTGAGCTTTTCGATCAATTCCACCCCGTCGATTTCGCTGCCATCCAGGGCCACGGGAACGCCGTGCTCGAAAGTGATTTCAATATACGTCGGCTCGCTGGGCGGATTGCTGGAGGTCCAGGCGTACACATCTTCGGGCGGCTCGGCCCAGGGATCTTCGAGAATACCGCACTCGACGCTGCGTCCCCAGAGGTTGAGATCGGTAGAATACGGGCTGGCGCTGGTCACGGGAATGGGAATGCCGCGTTCGGCAGCGTAGGCAATTTCATTGTCACGCGTCATGCTCCATTCGCGCACCGGGGCGATGATTTTCAGATCGGGCGCCAGGGTGTGAATGGCCACATCGAAGCGCACCTGGTCGTTACCCTTGCCGGTACAGCCATGGGCCACCGCGACCGAACCCTCGGCCCGCGCAACCTCGACCAGCAGACGCGCGATGAGCGGACGTGCCAGGGCGGTGGCCAGGGGATACTGACCCTCATAGAGCGCGCCTGCCTGGAGCGCGGGCCAGAGGAAGTAGCGCGTCAGGTCGGCGCGCGCGTCGATGACCAGGGACTTGACCGCGCCAATCTGCTCGGCGCGTCTGGCAATGGACTGGAGATCGCGTTCATTGCCGACATCTATAGTGACGGTGATGACATCCAGATCATATTGTTCTTTAATCCAGCGAATAGAAACTGAGGTGTCCAATCCACCCGAATACGCCAGTACAACGGTTGACATAAGAATTAAACCTCCTGCGGGGCTGAAGCGTGCTGGTTGTGAGCGTACATGCCCACCAGCTTTTCGATAGCTGCGGCGAACTGCTCTGAGCGCGCCTGCCATATCTTTTCAACGTTCGAGAGTTGCTGCGCGGTCTCTTCCAGGCCCAGATTACCTGATCCGCCCAGGTGATTACGCGCGTGCAGGCGTTGCACCAGTTCTGTCAGGCTCTCCGTGGGGAGTGGCTGACCCGCCGCGCGCGCCTCGTCAATTTTTGCCGTGACCTCTTTGCCCACGATGCGGTAGGCGTCACGGAAGGGGATGTGCTCTTGCGCGGCCATCTCATAGGCCCGGTCAGCGGCGAAGAGTTCAAAAGTACAGGCCGCGACCAGATTAGGCAGATTCACACTGATGTTATGCGCAACCAGGGTACAGATCTCCAGGCTTTCCAGAACCAGGTCCAGCGCCTCGATAAAAGGCCGCTTGGTCTCCTGGTAGTCCATATTAAAGCCGGAGGGCAGACCGCTGGTAATGCCCAGGATTTGCTGTTGCAGCGCCAGCATGGTCTGCGTGCGCGCGCGCACCAGCTCCATAATGCCCACATTGCGCTTCTGGGGCATAATGCTACTGCCTGTACAGAGTTCCTGGGGCAGCAGGAAAAAGCCATATTCCAGGGTCGTAAAGAGCATGACATCCTGGGCGAACTTGCTCAGATCGAGCATCATCTGTGCCAGAGCCTGCACAATCGCCGCCTCGATTTTGCCACGCCCATTCTGGGCGTAGATAACATTTTTTTGCACCTTCGCGAAACCCAGCAGATCGGCGACATACTGGCGATCAATGGGCAGGGGCACGCCATAGCCAGCCGCCGAACCCAGTGGAGACTGATCGTTCAACTGGTAGGCCGCGCTGAGCAACTGTTCGTCGTCCAGCAGCGCCTCCGCGAAACTGGCGGCCCAGAGTCCGACAGAGGAGAGCATGCCGCGCTGCATATGGGTATAGCCCGGCATCGGGGTATCCACGTGGGCGGCGGCCAGTTCCAGCAGAGCGCCGCACAGTCGGGTCAGCGCCTCGCCCACGGCGTGGAGTTGTTCTTTGCCATAGAGACGCGTATCGAGTAAAATTTGATCATTGCGTGAGCGCGCGGTGTGAATATTCTTACCAGCCTCTCCGGCCTGCTCGGTCAGATAATTTTCTACACGCGTATGCACGTCCTCGTCGTCCAGCGTGACAGTAAAATTACCTTCCGCCGCCAGGTCCAGAATCGCGCGCAGGTGGGTGTGCAGCGCTTTGCCTTCTTCCTCGCCCAGAATACCAATCCTGGTCAGCATCGCGGCATGGGCCATTGAGCCCCAGACATCATGGCGGATCAGGCGATTGTCGAGCAGACTGTTCTGGGCTGCCTCGAAGCGCTCCACCTGTTCATGCAGGCGGTAGCCTTTCTGCCAGAGTTTGGTCATGTCGGTTCCTCTCTTTAGTCCTTATAGTGCATTTCCGCTTGACCGTTTCGGGAAACACGTATCTTTTTTCTCTCATGGCGGGCAGCTCCGGTCAACTGTCGTTCCGATCCGCTTCAGGATACTGAAATTGGCAAGCCAGGCTTTGTATAAAGCATGGATGGGAGCGCCTGCCCGTATCGCCCAGCCTCAACACAGGCGTACAGGCAGGCAGCTTCGTCTCATATCCAGCTATGAGACAGGCAGCCGTCCAGCCTGAGATAGCACATGGGCTTGCCTCTGCGGCTGTACTGCGCTAGTGTATCTCGGAGGAGAGACCAGCCAGTTGATTGCGCCGGGCGATCAACTCATAGGGCAGACCGCGAATATGGGCGGCTGGCGCGCACTCTTTCTGATTAAAGCTGGCGCTTTTGATCGAGCGCACATCGGGGAAGAAGAGACCGCTCTGCGAACTGCGCGAGACGATATCGATATTTCCCTTGTACAGTTCTACCACATATTCGCCACTCACGGCCTTTTGCGTCGAGGCGATAAAGGCGTCCAGCGCCTCCTTCAGCGGGTGGAACCATTCGCCGTGGTAGACCATGCTGGCCCATCGCGCCTCCAACTGGCGTTTCAGTTGAAGCTCCTCTTTGGTCAGGCAGAACTGCTCCAGGTCGCGATGAACCTTCAGCAGCAGGGTCGCAGCCGGCGCCTCGTAGATTTCGCGCGACTTCAGGCCCATAATGCCATCCTCGAAGAGATCGATCTTGCCGATACCATTAGCTCCAGCGATGACATTCAACTGCTCAATGATCTGATCCAGCGGCAACTGCTCGCCGTTCAGGGCGACGGGCAGACCATTTTCCCAGCTCAGAGTCAGGCGCGTCGGGGTCGCCGAGGCTTTATGGGGTGGAACCAGCCACATCCAGATGTCGTCCGGCAGTTCGGTAGTCAGGTCGATACCACCGCTGGCGATAGAGCGACACCACATCGTCTTATCGTCGCCGCCCACAATCAATTCCTCCACCGGTACACCGTAGTGCTCCATCAACAACTGTTCCTCGCTGCGCGTCAGGTCAAAATCGCGTACTGGCACAAAGATCGGCAGACCGGGGGCAAAGAGGCTGAAGACATTGTGCATGCGGTACTGATCATTGCCCTTGCCGGTCGAACCCTCCATAAAGGCATCGCAGCCCAGTTCCAGCGCTTTTTGCGCAACGCGTGCCGCGATCAACTGGCGAGTCATCGACGTAGAGACCGGGTAGCCATTGTAGTCCGAATTGGCCTGAATGGCCTTCGCCAGCCATTGCTCGGTGAACTCCTGCTTGACATCAATCGTCACCGGCGTAATACCCAGTTGGAGCGCGCGCGCTGTGCTCATCTCAATCTCCTCCTGCCCCTGTCCCACATCCACATTGATCGCCGTCAACTGGCGCGCGTGATACTTGAATTCAGCGAGCTTGACGCAGAGGGTTGAGTCCAGTCCGCCGGAATAGGCCAGCGCGATATGCCGGCCCTGGGGAACATCGACTGCGGCGACTTTGTGCAGCGCGATCTCAGTGGGTGTGACATGGCCAGCGGGGTCGGTAGTCACGGGAGTCGTGCCGCTTTGAGAGTTGGTTGCCATTGTGTGAACTCCTTCAACAAAGTAGTAGCAGGAAGGAGCAGGACAAGAAAAAACCCCCGTCCCTTCCTGACGACATTGAAGGGACGAGAGTGCAGGATTGCTCTGTTTGCGTGCGCTCAAAGAGAACGCCGGGCAATCATGACACACCCGTGGTGCCACCCTGTTTGCCGCATGTGCCCGTTTCATCTGGAGAGAAACGAGAATGCGACCACTTTTTCACGGTTATTGCGTCGCGTGGAAACCAGCCACCTGTGCCTACTTATCCCGGTCGGACAACACGGCGATTTTCTTCGGCCAGCCGCTCACGAAGGCGTTCCGAGAGGACTGCACCATTCCGAACTTCCACTCTGCTTCGGATCGCTGTCAGGAGCCACATCTCGTACTTTGTTCGCTCAACGCGGGTCAACTTGCAATCAATTTGCTTCTCCAAGCATAGCAGTAGCCAGGAAAAAAGTCAACCCGGCATCCAGGGAAATTTTTTTCTCGCGGAATGTGTTACAATGGACAGTGTATGACATTAGCAAGAATTGTATCGCTCCTGTCAGATAATGTCTAAGAGTGTGGTGTTTTTGCTTCCAGGTTTCTCCGCACAGGGAACGATGGCCGAACGAGACGAAGGAACGCCCGCAAGAAAGCCATCCAGAGTAATGTGGATGCGTCATACAAAACCATCCGGGCGCGGTTGAACTGTTCCGCGTGATAAAAACGGTTCCCCGCAAGGGGCAGAAGAAAGAGTATCAACAGGAGCGTATTGCATGAGACTGTACGTTGGAGGCCTTCCTTACCAGACGACTGAGGATGAACTGATAAATCTTTTCCAGCAGGTTGGGAATGTTGCCACCGCCACCATCATCTTTGACCGGGCCACAGGCCGCAGCAAAGGCTTCGGCTTTGTCGAAATGGACGACACCCAGGAGGCCCAGGACGCCATTGCCCGTCTGAACGGCACAACCTTTGGGAATCGCACCATCACGGTCAACGAAGCTCAGGCGCGGCCCGCCGGCGGTAGCCGGGGCGGCGGCTATCAGAATCGGGGTCACCGCGATAACGGCGGCTATCGTGACCGCTACTAAAGCCCCGTCATCCTTGTGAGCACACAAGGCTCAAGACAACAGGAGAATCGGCCTGGGGCTGGTTCTCCTGTGCGCTTTTTGGCCTCTTCGTGTCGACAGAAGCGAAATCTCTTCACAAAATTCACCATAGAACAACAGATCTACCGCGTGTTTCCCCTGTAGAAAGGCCGCTAACTCTGCTAAAACCGCCAATTTTTTGTAAGAAATGCACAATACTATCTACTCTTCTGCTTAAAAGCACGTCGGAAAGCGCTTTAAATCTCTGCGGTAATGGAAATAACCTCATGGTAAGAATGGGCTATTGTGCAAATTGTACAAAATCCAGGGGAAGAACTTCGGTCAATTTGCCTCTGGTTTGGGGTGCGGCAGCCGGTTATACTCTGAGTGAAGCTTGATTTGGCATTGGTAACTCCATACGAACGGACCAGAAAGCGAGCGAGGGGAACACGGGTGGTCACGTGTCTCCGCGCTCGCTTGCTGGCTTTTCAGTACATTTTGACCTTGCGAAAAGCCATAAGGATATGTTATGCTTTCCTGCAAGGAACACCGCTTGTTTCTTCCGAGTTATGATGCTCCCCAGGATTCGATGTTGTCCTCCTCTGTCCCTATTGTTGCATGTTTATTTTTATCCCATGCGACCTTTTGTAAGTACATGTTATTGTGTAACTGTAATCTATTGACATTGATCGTCAGTAGAGAGATGTAGGCTCCGATGGGGGTGCCTCCCTATAACCAGCCGGGCGACTGCGCTGGCCGGCCTTGATTACGCGCACTTTTTGCCAAGTAGTTCTGATGCAGCCAGGCTTCAACACGTTTTTGTCGTTTATGGAGGGAAGGTTTACCTTATTCGCGCGACAATCTGTCATCCACCTGTATCCTGCTGGCTGACCGGAACACTTTTAGGGAGGAAAATTCATGCAGACTTCCTCAACCGGTAAGGCCGTTGATGGCCGTTATCCTCTCTATGAGGCCCGTTGGGAACATGACGCCTGTGGCACAGGCTTTCTGGCGAATGTCTCAGGTTCCGCCAGCCATCAGTTGATTGAGCAGGCTTTGACTGCTCTCGCCAACCTGACGCACCGTGGAGCGCAAGACGCTGACGCTGATACAAATGACGGCGCTGGCCTGCTTACCCAGATTCCACACGCGCTGTTAAGCGCTGAACTGCGGGAACGGCAGATCACTGTGAGCAATCCGCGCGATCTGGCGGTTGGCATGCTCTTTTTGCCGCCCGTGAGTGCCTCGTCCTCTCCTTCTGCCTATGACCGGTCACGCCAGCTTGTTGAAGAGACGCTGGCGGAATTACAGATACCTCTTTTGCGCTGGCGTAACCCTCCGCTGGACCTGACTGTGCCGGGCGCGGGCGCGCGGGCGACCATGCCGGCGATTGAGCAGGTGGTGTTGACTCGTCCGCCCCAGTTGTCAGCCGACGAATACGAGCGTGAGCTGTACCGTGCCCGCCGTCTGATTGAGAAGCGCTGGCTGGAGGCCGGGCTTGTTGATGGGTATGTGGCTTCTTTCTCTTCTCGCACGATTGTCTACAAAGGTCTGCTGGCTCCCTCCGAACTGGCACGTTTTTATCTTGATCTGGCCGATGAACGCTATGTCAGTGCTTTTGCTATTCTTCATCAGCGCTATAGCACCAATACGTTTCCATCCTGGTCGCGTGCTCAGCCGATGCGTTTTCTGGCTCATAATGGCGAAATTAATACTATTCAGGGCAATCAGAACTGGATGCAGGCGCGTGAGCGTTCGCTGACCTCGCCGCTGTGGGGAGATCGTCTGCCTGATCTGTCGCCGGTGATTGAGATGAGCGGCAGCGATTCCGGGCGCCTGGACAACGCGCTTGAACTGCTGACTCTTTCCGGGCGCAATCTGTTGCACAGTATGCAGATGATGATTCCGCCGGCCTGGGAGCAGGACAGGGAGCTTTCTCCTGAGCAGCGGGCCTGGTGTGAATATCATGCCTGTTGTATGGAGCCGTGGGATGGTCCAGCGGCCTTGATTTTCGGCGATGGTCACTATGTTGGAGCTACCCTTGATCGCAATGGCCTGCGTCCGATGCGCTACGCGTTGACCTCTCACGGCTTGTTGATTGTGGCCTCCGAGGCCGGGGCGTTGCCGATTGATGTGGCGGAAGTTGTGGAGCGCGGTCGTCTTGGTCCTGGCGAGATGGTGGCGGTGGACCTGGAGGAAGGCGTTTTCCTGCGCAACCCGAACATTAAGCAGCAGCTTGCCGAGCAGCAGCCCTATCAGGAGTGGCTGGATGCTCATCTGTTGCATCTTTCCGATCTGACTGAACATTATCCGTCTACAACCCCCGACATTCCTTCCGGCGATGACCTTTTCCAGCAGCAGCAGCTTTTTGGCTATACCCATGAGGACGTTGAGTTTGTCCTGCGTCCGATCCTGGCGGATATTAAAGAGCCGACCTGGAGCATGGGCGACGACGCGCCCCTGGCCGCGCTTTCGACCCGCTCGCGTTCGTTCGCTGACTACTTCCATCAGCGTTTCGCCCAGGTGACAAATCCGCCGATTGATCCGCTGCGCGAGGAGCGCATGATGTCGCTGGACTGCTATCTGGGCCGGCGTTCGAGTCTGTTGACCGAGACGCCGCTGCACGCGCGCCAGTTGCACCTGAGCACGCCTCTGCTGACCGAGACCCAGCTGGCGGCGCTTTGCGGACTGAAACGCGAGGGCTACAGTACGTATGTGCTCAATGTTTCTTTCCCGCGCACCGAGGGGCCGCAAGCCCTGCGTATCGCGCTGGATCGTCTGGAGCGCGAAGCGGTTGCCGCCGCGCTGGATGGCGTGGATTTCCTGATCCTCAGTGATCGCGGCGCCACCCTGGACGAGCCGCCGACGCCTATGTTGCTGGCCGTGGCTGCGGTTCACCAGGCTTTGATTCGCGAGGGACTGCGCGATTATACCTCGCTGATCTGCGAAACGGCTTCAGCCATTGATGTTCACCAGATCGTTCTGTTGCTGGGTTATGGCGCGGAAACTGTGGTGCCATACCTGGCTCTGGCCAGTGTGCGCGCCCTGGCCGGTCAGCGCAAACTGGAGCACATTACCCCTGAGCAGGCCGTCGAGAGCTACATTCACGTGATCGAGGGCGGTCTGCGCAAGGTGATGGCGCGCATGGGCGTCTCGACCCTGCGCAATATCATCGGCGCCGGTCTGTTTGAGATTTTCGGCCTGGATGAAGAACTGCTGACGCGCTACTTCCCCGGCTCCGCCTCGCATCCTGGTAAGGTCGGACTGACCCAGGTGGCCGAGCAAGTGCTGAACTGGCTTGAGCCGCTGGTCGCGCAGGCCGCTGTTGCCGTTGCTGCCGCTGCGGAGGCCAGCACTCCTAAGAGCGGTCCGCTGAGCGAGAGCCGTCGCAAACTGACCGACATCGGGCGCTATCGTTTCCGCCGCGATGGCGAGTATCATGCCTTCCAGCCGCTGGTGGTGCGCGCCTTACAGAAGGTCGCCAGGACCGGTAGCCGGGAAGATTACCAGCAATTTGCCCAGCTGGTCTACTCGCGTCCGCCCACCGTGTTGCGCGATTTGCTGACCTTTAAAGAGAGTGAGCCGATTCCTCTGGACGAAGTTGAATCGATGGAGTCGATTCGCGCTCGTTTCGTCGTCTCGGCCATGTCGGTGGGCGCGCTCAGTCCTGAGACGCACCGCACCATTGCCGCCGCCATGAACAGCATCGGGGCGCGCAATAACACCGGCGAAGGTGGAGAAGATCCGTCCTGGTATCACGAAACCCTCAACGGCTTCCCGGTGAGCAGCAAGATCAAGCAGGTAGCTTCGGCGCGCTTTGGCGTCACCACCGAATACCTGGTGCGCGCGGAAGAACTGGAAATCAAGATGGCGCAGGGCTCCAAGCCGGGCGAAGGTGGACAACTGCCGCCCGCCAAGGTCACGCCCTTTATCGCGCGTCTGCGCCACACCGAGCCAGGTATCGCGCTGATCTCGCCGCCGCCGCATCACGACATCTACAGTATCGAAGACCTGGCCCAGTTGATCTTTGATCTGCACCAGGTCAATCCCCAGGCCAAAGTCGGCGTCAAGCTGGTTTCCAGCATCGGCGTGGGCACCATCGCGGCTGGTGTAGCCAAGGCGCACGCCAACTACGTGCTGATCAGTGGCCACGACGGCGGCACCGGCGCCTCGCCCATGCAGTCGATCAAGCATGCCGGCATCCCCTGGGAGCGCGGTCTGGCCGAAACGCAGCAAACGCTGGTCAAGAACGGTCTGCGCGAACGCGTCAAAGTGCGTGTCGATGGCGGTTTCAAGACCGGGCGTGATGTCATCATCGGCGCCATGCTCGGCGCCGACGAATTCGGCTTTGGTACCGCCAGCCTGGTTTCGCTGGGCTGTGACATGGCTCGCCAGTGCCATCTGAACACCTGTCCGGCAGGTATTGCCACCCAGCGCGAAGATCTGCGCGCCAAATTCACCGGCACGCCAGAGGCGCTGATTAACTACCTGACCCTGGTGGCTGAGGAAGTGCGCGAGTGGCTGGCTAAGCTCGGCTTCCGTCGCCTGGAGGATCTCATCGGACGCGCCGATCTGCTGACCAGCGATCCCTCGGCGCCGGTTGAGATGGAGCCGCTGCTGGTCTCCCTGCCCGTTCATGCCTCCGCCGAGCCGCGTCCGGCCACGCCGCACTCGCCCCTGGCCGACGAACTGATCAGCGCCGCCGAGCAGGCCTTGCGTGGAGAGTGCAGCGTGCTCACGCGCCACACGATCCACAACTATGATCGCACCATCGGCGCCCGCCTGGCTGGCGAAATCGCCCGCCGCTACGGCAACGTCGGTCTGCCCGGCGTCAGCGTCACCAGTGTCTTCCACGGCTCGGCAGGTCAGAGCTTCGGCGCCTTCTCGGTAGCGGGCATGAACCTCGTCCTTCACGGCGAGGCCAACGACTACGTGGGTAAGGGCATGACCGGCGGGCAGATCGTCATCGCGCCGCCGCTCGAAGCCGGCTTCGCGGCCCATCAGAACACCATCATCGGCAACACCGTTCTCTACGGCGCCACCGGTGGTCAACTGTTCGCGGCTGGACGCGCGGGCGAGCGCTTCGCCGTGCGCAACAGCGGCGCCCTGGCCGTCGTCGAAGGTGTCGGCGCGCACGCCTGTGAGTACATGACCGGTGGTATCGTGCTGGTGCTCGGTGAAACCGGACCCAACTTCGGCGCCGGTATGTCAGCGGGCGTGGCCTATGTCTTTGACCGCGAAGGCACCTTCCTCCGCCGCTTTAACGGCGAACTGGTCGAAGCGCAGCGGCTGGACGATCCCGCCGAGGCCGAGGCTGTGCGCGCTCTCATCGAAGCGCACCGTAAGAAGACCAATAGCTGGCAGGCCGCTCGTCTGCTGGCCGAATGGAGTCGGATGCAGCGTCTCTTCTGGCGCGTCTCCTCCAGCGCCTCCGCTGTCTCCACCCACGATCTGCTGGCCGGCGTGCTCAGCTAAAGGCAGACGCGTAAACAAAGCGCGAGGGATCAAAACAACGATCCCTCGCGCTTTGTTTTAGAAGCAGAGATTCTACGCCGACTATCGGAGAGAGGCGGCCATGCTTCCGGCCCATGCCTGAATGGAACGAACTGAACGACCCGTGAGGATTTCGAGAGTATTCGTGACGGGCGCGGGTGTGCCAGTATACCGCTTCCACGTCTCAAACAGGACATCCGCTGGCGCGCAGGGACTTGATATCGCGGCTGTTCTGAATTCCAGGCCTCCAGCACGCTTAAAAACCCCTGGGTGAACAGATGGAGTCATGCGGCCTGATGGCGTTAAGGGGAGCAAATGGTATAATAAACAACTGGATCGCATTCGTTCTAAGCGGGAGCGTTGTCAAAAAGAATCGCACCGCTATTGCCATTGAAGTCGGGGCTACAAGCGTATTTCCCCACGAAAGTGCCATGGCAAGATTCGCTACGTAATGCGAATCATCTGGTGCCGCACACGGGCGATGCCGTGTGGTGTATAAAAGATTGCGTCGCAAGCGAACATCGGTGTGCAGAGGATTTCGCCGTAATCAAAGATGTGTTACAGGCACCTGCGCACATGTAGAGAGGCAGTGTATTGTATGGAATCTCGTTTCATCACGCTGGAGTATCGCGATGCCCTGGCAACGATAACCTTGAACAACCCGGAGAGACGCAACGCGCTTTCGCTCAGGTTAATGCTCGAACTGACAGAGGTTTTACGCGAAGTTGGCGCCAGCGGCGCGCGCGGGGTGATCCTGGCCGCCAACGGACCCGTTTTTAGCGCGGGCCACGACTTCGCCGACGCGGTGGGCCAGGATCTGGTTGCCATGCGCCGCCTGCTCAGAGTATGCACAGAGATGATGGATACCCTGCAAGAGATCCCGCAGCCCGTCCTGGCGCGTGTACAGGGTTTAGCCACGGCAGCCGGTTGTCAGCTCGTGGCCACCCGCGATCTGGCGGTAGCCTCCAGCAACGCGGGTTTTGCTGTACCGGGAGGAAAAGGCGGCTGGTTTTGTACCACGCCCATGGTCGCGCTCAGTCGCAACATTGGGCGCAAACGCGCGCTGGAAATGTTGCTGACCGGGGATGTCATCGACGCGCAGACTGCCTGCGCCTGGGGACTGGTCAATCGCGTCGTTGAGCCGGAGCGCCTGGAAGAAGAGGCGTTGCGTTTGCTCAACGCAGCCACGCGTGGAAGCTGGATCTCCAAGGGTATGGGCAAACAGACCTTTTACGCGCAGATCGATCTGCCACAGCATCAGGCTTACAATCACGCTATCGAGGTCATGGCCTCCACCTCACAATTGCCCGATGCCCAGGAAGGCATGAGCGCGTTTCTCGAAAAACGCCATCCGGCCTTTGTTCCACCGCCGTCCCTCGATGATCTGTCGGCGCCGGAATAGGCCGGTTACCAGTTATGAGTCATGCCTGATGTGATCCCCTCGGGAAAGCCCTGGTGGTCCGTTCCAGTTCCGCGAACGTGGACCGCTGATGCTCTTTCCCCAAAAGCGGCCACTTTTTCACATCCTGCTTCCGTCGCTTGTGGTGACTTTTCCAACGGGATCAACAATCGGGATGACTCATAGGGTCTGCTTTGTATCGGTCAGGTTAGTTCGTCACCTCAAGCTGCTTACCAGCGGGGGTGGACCCTGGCGCGCAGCAGATGGTCGTAGATGGCCTGTACGCGCCGCATAGTCTCTTCGGTCAGAGGTGGCAACTGTGCGGCCTGCGCGTTTTCTGCCGCCTGAGCAGGCGTTTTGGCGCCAGGAATGGTCGTAGTGACTTCAGGGAACATCAAGATCCAGCGCAGAGCGAACTGCGCGAGCGTGGCACCCTCTGGTACCAGGGCACGCAACTCCTCGACAGCCTGCAAGCCGGTTGTGTATTCCACGCCTGAGAAGGTCTCACCCTGGTCAAAGGCCTCGCCATGCCGGTTATAGTTGCGGTGATCGCTCTGCGCAAACGAGGTATCGGCGTGGAGCTTGCCGGTCAGCAGACCGCTGGCCAGGGGTACGCGGGCGAGAATGCCCACCTGCCGCTCGCGTGCGGCGGCGAAAAACTCCTCTGCTGGTTTGAGACGGAACATATTAAAGATAATTTGCACACTCTGGACATTGGGGTAGGTAATAGCCTTGAGCGCCTCGTCAACGCGCTCCACGCTGACCCCGTAGTAGCGCAACTTGCCTGCCTGCACCAGGTCATCCAGAATAGCGAAGACCTCTGGCATGTCATAGACCTCGGAGGGCGGACAATGCAGCTGTAGCAGGTCCAGCGTATCCGTCTCCAGATTGCGCAGACTGCGTTCAACAAAGCCGGTCAGGTTTGCGCGGGTAAAGCCAGCTGCCACGTGAGGGTTAAGGCGGCGTCCTGCCTTTGTCGCCACAATTACCCGCTCGCGGCGTTCTTTGAGCACCTGCGCGATCAGTCGCTCCGAATGGCCGTCACCATAGACATCGGCGGTATCAATGAAGTTTACACCCAGATCAAGCGCCTGGCGCAGAGCGTCCAGCGAACTACGATCATCCGTTTGTCCCCAGGCATCGCCACCGATGCCCCAGGCGCCAAAACCAACAGACGAAATATTCCAGCCAGTCCGGCCAAGCGTGCGATATTCCATAAAAAACTCCTCTGCTTATCTCTCAGATAGATTGCTTCTGCCCCCGTAGTGTATAGCGCTTACCAGCAAAAATGCAAGGAGATTATGAACTAAATGAGTCCTCCCACTCCTGCGCAGCGCCGCAGGCGCTGAGGAGTCAACCACGACCTTCCCTACGGGGTCCAATGTTTCTGAGGCGGCCCCAGGCGCTGGTTGCGCCCTGCCCCCTCTCTCGGGATTATCAGTCATCCCCACTTTTTCCAGCACCGCCAGGCGCGTTTCCTCTCCCCCACCCAGGGGAAATGATGAGTTTTGGGGGG
>DASZXF010000263.1:0-4357 GCA_035546055.1 Ktedonobacteraceae bacterium | reverse complement strand
TTTCGCCGTGTTTGCCTGGATGGTTGCATCGAAGCGCAGGGAGGTCAGAGCCAGGCCAGCCAGCCAGAGCAGAGCGCTGTTCAGGCCCATACCGAGCAACGTCGTGAGCGCGAAGCGCCCGCACTCGCGGAGCGACAACCGCCGGCGCTGCTGAAAGGTCCAGTATTTATGCCAGACAAAGCTGTTGCCCGCGCCCACACTATAGGCCAGGGCGTTGTAGAGCAACAGTTGCAGGGTACTGCTCGCCGGCCAGAGGAGCAGGAGAGCATTTAAAACCAGCATATCTATCAGCGTATTTAAGCCCCCGACCAGGCTAAAGCGCGTCAATTGCTTCAGCAGATGGAAGCGGGTACGAGGTCGCGAAACGGCCATAGCTTCCTCCTTCGCCTGTGCAGGAGAGAGCGGACGCAGTTCATTCATATACATTTCAGGTGTTTTCAGCATGAAACAGACCTCTCAAAGTCAATGCGGCCTCACCATAAGGCCACGGTAGAAGAGGGGTAAAGCTTCAGGCAGGCTTTTTTCCCCCATCCGAGACAGAGGTGACGTTTGTACATCACCTCGCACTGTCAGAGTAGCAAGAGGAAATGTGAGATATATTGGAAATATATGAAGATTTTCTCATCAAACTGTTTCCAGTGAGTGGGCAATATGAGAATTTTCTCATGTGTTTCCAATTTTTTCTCAAGAGAGACGTGTTATGCTGATCCGTGTCAGGGCGCATCTGTTTCCAATCTATTTCCAATCTTTCTGCTTTATTCTTGAGAAAGGGGGATGCTGAAGAGCGCTCCGACAGGACAATCACACTGAAAAGGAACTGAGCAATGCATATACTTGTCGTCGAAGATGAGCAGCGTCTGGCCTATTTGCTCCGGCGCGTTTTGTTGGAGGAGCGCCACACCGTCGATCTGGCCTATGACGGACCGAGCGGGCTGGATCTGGCCCTGAGTGGAAGTTATGACGTAGTTACGCTGGATCTGATGTTGCCGGAGATCGATGGGCTGGAAATCTGCCGCCAGATGCGCAAAGAGCGCGTGATGACGCCGGTGCTCATGCTGACGGCACGGGGAGCTGTTGAGGATCGCGTGACAGGTTTGAATGTGGGAGCTGATGACTACCTGACCAAGCCTTTCGCCATGGAGGAATTTCTGGCGCGCGTCAACGCCCTGCTGCGTCGACGTGACAGGCGTTTCGACGAGATGCCGCAACTCGTGGTTGGAGATCTAACCCTTGATCTGGTGCGCCACGAGGCACGCCGGGCCGGGCGGGTGATTGAACTGACGGCGAAGGAATTTGCTCTGCTGGAATATCTGATGCGCCATCCTAACCAGGCCTTGACGCGCACGCAGATTGTGGACTCCGTATGGCGTTACGATATGGAAGCCCTTTCCAATGTGGTTGATATTTACATTCATTATTTGCGTGAGAAGATCGATCAGGGGTTCGGGCGTCCGCTGATTAAGACCGTGCGAGGCATCGGGTACAAGATCGAGGCGTGAGGCAGATCACGCGAAGAACGGGATACAGGTTATTACAAATGAGGAAATTCAGATGGCGACTTTCTCAACTCCGTGGCGGTCGTCGTACACAGGAAGCGGGCGCGGCTCTGTTTCACGGATTGCGCGTGCGTTTGACCTTCTGGTATTGCGGTGTGCTGTGCGCGGCCCTGGTTATCTTTGGGGTAGCGCTCTATTTTGGCACGCAAATAGCTCTCATGCAGCCTGTTCAGAACGAGGTCCGTGGCAATGCCTGGCAACATGCTCAACAATGGGGCGGGCCGCGCGGTCAGCCCTGTCCGCTGACCTACTCGGATAATTCGCCCTTCTTTCCTCCTGACAATCGCGGCCTGGGGCTGCCGGAATGGGTTCTATGTTTTGATGCCTCTGGTAATCTGCTGCCCGGTCAAGGAGTGGCAAATTTACCCGCCGCTTTTCGGGATAATTCGTTAGCCAGGCAGGCCTTGCAGGCCGCGCATGGCTATGCCGATAATACCATCAATGTGGGAGGAACCAGCGGTTTCGTTTACCGGTATGCCCTGGTGGCAACCTCTCCCGATGGTCGTGTGCAGGGTGTAGTCATGGTTGGCGAGTCAGTTCAACCGCAGTATGATGCGCTCTCGACCTTACTCATGCTGTTGCTGAGTATTGGTGGAGGAGCGCTCCTGTGCGCCTGCCTGGGGGGACTTTTTCTGGCGAATCGCGCCCTGGTGCCGGCTCGCCTGGCCTGGACCAACCAGCAGCGTTTTATCGCTGACGCTTCTCACGAACTGCGCACGCCGTTGACCTTGCTGCGCGCGGACGCTGATGTGTTGCTGCGCGGACGTGAGCATTTGCGGGAAGGAGACGCCGATTTGCTGGAGGATATTGTCGCCGAAACGAACCACATGGCGAAAATTACCACGGATCTGCTGACGCTGGCCCGCCTGGATAGCCATCTGGCTCATCGCGATCACGAAGTCGTCAATCTTACACAGTTGACAAAAGGCATGGTCCGGCGCGTCCAGGCTCTGGTCGGCCAGCGAGGATTGACGCTCAGCGCAGAACACGCGGACGAGGCGTATGTAATCGGGGATGCGACCCTGCTGGAGCAGGCTGTACTGGTTTTGCTCGATAATGCCATCAAATACAATCGCCCTGCTGGTCGCATTACCGTGAGCACCAGCATTCAACAGGAGCGCGTACTGGTGAGCGTGCAGGACAGCGGCATCGGTATCACGGCTGAGCACTTGCCATACCTGGGCGAGCGCTTTTATCGCGTAGACAAGGCTCGCTCGCGCGCGGCAGGCGGTACTGGCCTCGGTCTGTCCATCGCGCGCGGCATCGCAGCCATGCACGGCGGCCAGCTCAGACTGAGCAGCCAGGCCGGTCAGGGCACTACCGCGATTCTGGAATTGCCTCTGGCTCAGCAAACGCGCCCTTCCCATTCATCCGTTGAACAGAGTAGCTCAACGGCGCGGGTTGCCGCCGAGGAAAACAAGTGAACATCTCCTGCTTTGGCGGCCCGGCTGGATGTCGCCGAACAGCCAAAGCAGAGTATTACCTATTATCCATTGTAGGAGGAAAAGTATGAAAAGACGTTCAGTCTGGCTTATAAGCATTTGTGCGGTACTGCTTGTTATTATTGTAGTTTTTGTGAGCGTGATCTATGTGCAGCACGCCAACTCGATAGCAGCCAGTCAGCAGCATCAGGCAAGCGGGGCCATTCAGGCCACGGCGACCCCTATTCCCACCAATGTTCTGGGCAATCTCAAAACCTATCAGATCGTCTCCGCGCAGAGTACCGCGTCCTATAGCGTCTATGAGGATCTGATCCTGCAAAATAAGCCGAATAATGATGCCATTGGGACAACGCATTCCGTGACGGGCAGCTTCCAGATCAGCACAGGAGACTCGCCGCTGGTCACGGGCATGACGATTAAAGTTGATCTGCGCACGCTGCAGTCGGATTCGCAGATGCGCGATAGTCATGTTCAGGACTCGCTGGATACCGCCGACTATCCCTATGCCACCTTCGTTTCGATCAGCACGCAGGGCTTGCCGACCAGTTACACCGATGGGCAGGCGGTCAATTTCAAGCTGCTGGGCAACCTGACTCTGCACGGCAAAACCAACGGCGAAACCTTTACCGTCCAGGGCAAGGTGAATGGCAACACCATCACAGGTACGGCCACCACGACCGTGTATATGACCGATTTTGGCGTGCAGCCGCCGAACATTGCCAACATCGTGACCGTGCAGAACAAAGCCGTCATCACCCTGGATTTCACCGCCCAGGCCTCCTGATCGCCATCAACTGTGCACGAACTGGCTGGACTGGTTTTGCACCAGCTCAAACATCGCGCGGATGGGCTGATAATCCGCATCAGTGACCGGGACAAAGCGGCTGATCTGTCCTTTCCTGAGTTCGTGCGCTGCCCGGGGATCGCTATGCATGGTGAGCAGGGTTGAGAGGATGCGCTTTTTTAGCGCGGGTTCCAGTTCGCGCGCGATGACCAGGGGAGGTATCGGCGATGGGCCGAGCGATTCAATGATGCGCAACTGCTTGCGCAGGGAAGGCTCGCGCTGGCAAAGCACATCCAGCAGATGTGAATCCAGCGCGGCGACCTCGGCCCGGCCATCCAGCACGGCGCGCAATGAGTGCAGATGCGTGCCGGTTTCAATGCCCTGGCCGAAATAGTCCAGCGGCAGGCCGCGCCGCAAGAGGCTATAACGAACCAGGTTATAGCCCGAATGTGAGGCAGTTTCGTTGAAGGCCCAGGCACATCCGCGCAAATCCTCCAGGGCGGCATAGGGGCTGTCGTGCCGCACAACCATGTCCGAGAAGTACAGCGGCGCGTTCTGGTAGCGTTCGCCCAGAA
>DASZXF010000262.1:0-4922 GCA_035546055.1 Ktedonobacteraceae bacterium | reverse complement strand
TTTGAGTCGCTGCAGGGTCACCAGATAGATGCGCTCATCTGGTTTGGATACGCCTTCTTCGTCATCAAAGATCATCAGATCGACCAGTTCATGCAGGCGAAACTTGCGTATCATCGCCTGCCGTGAGCCGCCATTGCACAGTGTCGCCAGGGTATAAGCCGGACGCAATCGCTTGAGCAGTTGCAGCATCCGTGGATTCAATTGCTCATAATGGCTGAAATCAGCGATCATTAGCTCAGATGCTTGATCTTCCTGACAGCGCTCCCAATCTATTTCCAGCAACACCCCTCCCAGGTCAAACACCACAGCCCGAATAGCCATATCATGCTCCTTTACTTGCGCTGTCGCGGACCAGCGTTCCTCCCTGGCCAGTTCCAGACCAGCAAGCCTGCGCTCACATCCCCTACGAATATTCAGTCATACTGAATACTATTTTTGCACATCTTGATCGGTATAGCAAGTCCGCTGGTGGATGTTCTCAGCGTTCCGCCAAAGCGGCGCTGGCTGCCCGTTTCAGTGAGCGTGGGGCGCTTTTTTGAGCAGGTATGAGATACAATACAGGAAAAGATCCGCCAGAACTGCTGGCGTTTGCGAGGTGTCCGGTGAAATACGTGCTCTGTGTTGGTGAAATGTTGATCGACTTTATTCCTGCTCCCGTGGCGTCCGCTCAGGCGGAGATGTACCAGCCGCATCCCGGGGGCGCTCCTGCCAATGTGGCGGTCGCGCTGGCCCGCCTGGGAGGCGCGGCCCGCTTTATAGGCAAGCTGAGCGAGGATCATTTTGGCCGCCTGCTCTTGCGCGTCTTGCGGGAAAATGGCGTGGATACGCGTCTGCTGCCGACAACCGCGCGGGGATGTACCACGCTGGCCCTGGTGGCGTTGCAAGAGGATGGCCAGCGCGAATTTACCTTTTATCGCCAGGGAACCGCTGATACCTTGCTGGAGCCGGACGATTTACCGGAGCAGGTCTGGGACGAAGTGGTTTGCTGCCATGCCGGTTCGTTGCTGCTGGCCAGTGAGCCGGCGCGTGGGGCAACCCTGGCGGCCCTGCGCACAGCCCGTCACAGAGGACTGCTCACCTCCTTCGATGTGAACGCGCGTCCGTCGCTCTGGTCTGCCGAAGCCGAACTGCGCGGGCAACTGGCCCGGGCTATCCCGCAGGTTGATCTGCTTAAATGTAGCGCTGAAGAAGCTCATTACCTGGACGATGCCTGTCAGACGCCCTTTGACGCGCGCGATAGCGCCGGACTGTCCGCCCTGGCCGGGCGCCTGCTGGAGCGCGGCGCGGCGCTGGTGGTGATTACACGCGGCCCACTGGGGGCATTGCTCGTCAACCGCCAGCAGCGCGTTGAAGTGCCGGCTCAACCTGTGCGGGCCATCGACACCACCGGAGCCGGTGACGCCTTTATGGGCGCGCTCCTGTACCGCCTGATCGGGCGCTCATGCAGTACCCCGCAAGATCTGTCCGACCTCGACGCGCAGGAATTGCGCTCCATCGCGACTTTTGCCAATCGCGTCGCCGCTTTAAGCTGCACCCGCTATGGAGGAATTGCCTCTCTGCCCATGCTGGCCGACATCGAGGAAAGCTGAGCATATGCAGGGCAAACATTCGGGGCTACGCCGCTCCCGTTCCGGGCGCGGTTCGCGAACGGAAGGAGAATACGCGCAAAATGAACAGCACGCCGGCGATCCGCGCGTAAACGCCGCTGATCCAGACCGGCGCCGGCAGGAACATTCCTGTGCTTGATTGCAGGAACCACAGGTGTCCACTTGCAGGAGAGGATGAGGCACAAGCACGAGTGCTGGCCAACTCTGGTTTTGGACGCCCTGCCATACTAAGACCAGGGCTTGCTGCTGTCGTCGCGAATGTCTTGCTGGATCAAATCATGCTAGAAGAAATGCTGAGAAAGAGCCGCTACCTGATCATCGTCGCGGTCATCGGCTCATATCTGGCCTCGGCCATGGTCATCATCTACGATGCGTGTTTACTCGTGCGTGTCTGCATCGACCTGTTTGTGCATCCCGATTTCAGTCCCTCCTCGGGTCGGCGTCTCGTCCTGGAGGCCATCGAAGGGCTGGACATCTTCCTGCTCGGCACCGCCTTCTTCATCGTGGCCATGGGCCTCTACGAACTCTTCATCAAACAGCCCGGTGCTTCTCTCGACTGGTTGCACGTGCGCGACCTGGACGACCTCAAAGCCAGATTGCTCGGCGTCGTCATCGTCGTCCTCAGCGTCTTTTTTCTGGAGCAAGTCATCAACTGGGATGGCAAAAGCAATATTCTGGGTCTGGGCCTCGCCGAAGCCCTCATGATCGGCGCGATTACCCTGGCCATCAGCGTTCACCGTCACGGTCACAAAGCAACTCGCCGGTCCATTCCTGGCAGGTCACCCCGGCGCTGATCCCGTCCTCGCCAGGCAGGCCTCCACCGGACAGCGGACGATAGACAGAAAAAGAGATCTCGACTGCTTTTGTCGAGATCTCTTTTTTGATGGGCGAAGGTGCTTAGTTCTGTTTTACCGTCACAGGCAAACCCTCTTCCTGGCCCAGCAGATCGCTGCCGGCATCCTCAAAATCCTCTTGAGGCAGTTTGCGTTTGCCACGCACCATCGAAGCAATGGCCGCGATCACACAGACACCGGCGGCCATGTAGAAGGCCAGGCGCATACCATCCATGAACGGCGACGAAATCAAATTCGGGAAAAAGCTATGTCCCAGCAGATGAGCCTGCACCGCCTGGGGCAACTGGTGCAAGACCGCCGGGGGCAGCAGGGTTTGCATCGGGTTGTATCCCAGGAAAGCGGCGAAGAGAGCCGCGATTGGTGGCAGCTTGGCAATGCCATTGGCGATAGCCGCCGGCAGACCGGCATTCAGCAGGCCACTGGAGAGCGTCGTGGGCAGTGAACTGGCCAGACCGGCAGTCACGATGCTGAAGAACATCGTCATACTGATGACCGAAGCCGCGTTCATAAAGGTCGCGCGCATACCAGAAGCCACGCCGCGCTGAGCAGCGGGCACATCGTTCATGGAAAGCGTCGTGTTTGGAGCCGAGAACATCCCCTGGCCAATGCCCATGACGACCAGCAGCACCGCGAACCAGATGTAATCAAAATTGGCCGGCAGGAAGGTCAGCAGCACAAAGGCTATACCCTGAATAATCATGCCCACCGTCGCGAAGAGGCGCTGGCCCAGGCGATCCGAGAGAATGCCACTCACAGGACCGATGAGGATAAAGCCAACCATTGACGGCAGCATATAAATGCCTGCCCACAGGGGCGTCTCCTCGAAACTGTAACCATGCTGGGGCAACCAGATGCCCTGCAACCAGATAATCAGCATAAACTGCAGCCCGCCGCGCACCATACCTGCGCACAGATTAGCCACATTGGCGGCTGAGAACGAGCTGATTCTGAACAGGCTCAGGTTAAACATCGGATCGCTCACCCGCGTCTCGATCCAGACAAAGAGGACCAGCAGCAGCACGCCCACCACCAGGCAGGTAATCACAAAAGGATTGCCCCAGCCCATCGCGCTCGTCCCGTATGGCTCCAGGCCATAGGTCATACCGATCAAGGCGATGGTCAGACCCAGGAAGAAGGTGATATTGCCCAGCCAGTCAATCTTCTGGTGGCCGTTGCTCTGGGAAGTCTCGCGCAGCATCAGATAGGCCCAGACCGTACCAATGATGCCCACCGGCACGCTGACCAGGAAGACCAGGCGCCAGTCAACCGCCGATAGCACACCACCCAGGATCAGACCCAGGATCGAGCCAAGAATCGCCGCCACCTGGTTAATGCCCAGCGCCATTCCGCGCTCCTTGATAGGAAAGGCATCAATCAAAATCGCCGTACTGTTGGCCATCAGGAAACTGCCGCCCACAGCCTGAACCAGGCGGAAGGCAATCATCTCAATCGCCGCTCCATTGCCGCTGCCTGGCGTCAGGTACAACAACACGCTGCCCACACTAAAAATAGCAAAACCCAGATTATACAGGCGCACGCGCCCGAACATGTCCGAGATACGCCCCAGTGACACCACCAGCGTCGCCGTAATCACCATATAACCCAGCAGCATCCAGAGCAGATAATTGCTCTCGCCCTCGCCCAGCGGATTAATGCCGATGCCGGTAAAAATCGCCGGCAAAGAGATCAGCACAATGCTGGAATTGATAGTGGCCATCAAAATACCCAGCGTTGTATTGGAGAGCGCTATCCATTTGTAATGGGGGCCAGGAGGCTGCAACCTTCGTGGAATTCGTGCTGGCGTAGCTGTTGATTGAGCTTGTGACACGCGGTCAACTCCTTTCAGATCGTCAAATCGTCCCTTGCAACAATGCTGGCTGGCTGTCAGCCGGGGCTGGATTCTTTACATAAGTGATAAAAATCTACAAACAGAACAGAGATGGAAAAAGTGTTTCAGTTCTACCCAAAACGTGGAAGCGCCTTCTCTTCCAAAGGCGTCGTGAGGATGCTGTATCGTCCGGGCGGGGCTTCACGGCCTGGCTGACTCATCGTTGAGCATGTTTGCGTAAGAACCCGATAGAGAGAAAAACTCATGCACTTGCCCACCCTCCGCAACGCCCTTTTATTGTATCCTTTGCCTTTTGATTATGTCAAATAGATGGTTTAATATAATTTAATAGGCTATGCCTATCAATCAGGATTTTTGCGTGGACTTTCTCTTATTTCTTTGCGCCTGGAAATCTCGTACAATGGAAAGACCGCCCGGGTGCGAACATATGATGTGGCAACGCTCCGCCGGGCGTCTTTATCCAGTCCTCATTTTTCCAAGGAGCATATGTTTGATGGTAAATCCTATCCAGGCGCTTCAGCAAACCCTGGAGCATGAGATTCCGCTGACCCGGCATCTGCAATTGCAGGTGCTGACCTACGATGAGCAGGGGTTGACGCTGGGGGCGCCGCT
>DASZXF010000261.1:0-7261 GCA_035546055.1 Ktedonobacteraceae bacterium | reverse complement strand
AAGCGCGTCCAGCGGCGATGCTGTTTCTCGCTCACCGCGCGCAGGCGTTCGTTGCGGGTCACTTCTCCCCAGAAGGTCAACCAGAGCCGCCATTCATCGCGCACCTCCTCGTTTTCAGGCAGGCTGGCATTTACCAGGCGTTCCAGGCGTTCCCAGGCGCTCTGCGCGCCCGCCAGCGCCGCGCGAAACGTAATGCCGGTGTCCTGCACTTTGGCGAGCAGGGCCGCTTCCAGCATGGTATCCCGGTCCCCAAAATAGTGGACCAGGGTGCCGGTGCTGACTCCCGCTTCCTCCGCGACCGCGCGTACTGTCGCGCGTTCATAACCCTGCGTGACAATACATACCCGCGCGGCTCGCAAAATCTGGGCGCGGCGCGCGGCCTCATGTATCCCTGCTCGTGGTGGCATGCTCGCTTCTTTCCTCCTGGCATTTCTCTGCCCCTCTTGCCTTTCCGCCTGACCTTTTTGGGAAACCCGCGTCTCCCTTCTCATGTGGCCGGCGGCTCCGCTCAACTGTTGTTCCGATCCGCTTCAGGATACTGAAATATGATATCATATCCGCGCTTTCTCCGAGCCAGAGCCACGGCTGTCCAGCGTTTTCCTGTTCTAACGTGCCCCCAACGATGTAAAAGACGCTTTTCGTGGGGCTGGAGTCGCGCGCGTGCTATAATCGAGAGAAGAGAGCGTTGTCAAGCGCCTGGAAAGCGAGTCTGGAACTGTGGTCGATTCTGTTAAGCGTGGTTTTCAAGAACGTGATAGACCTGATGCGAAGATTGTCCAGCGCTGTGTGCGCTGTGGTCTGTGCCTGCCGCATTGTCCAACCTACCTGGAGACTCTGCGTGAAACCTCTTCGCCGCGCGGACGCATTCATCTGATCGAGGCCGTCGAACGCGGCCAGCTCTCCCTGACCGATGCCGGTTTTGTGCGCCAGATGTATCAATGCCTGGACTGCCGCGCCTGCGAGGCCGCCTGTCCCTCCGGGGTTGAATACGGCAAACTGGTCGAAGCTGCCCGCGACCAGATCGAACGCGCCCGCCCTGGCAATGTGCTCAGGCGGAGTCTGCGCTGGCTGCTGCTGGCGCGCCTCTTTGGCGACATGCGCCTCTTCCGCTTTTTCAGTCGCCTCCTCTTCTACTATCAGCGCAGCGGTCTGCAATGGCTGGCGCGCCGCCTGGGCCTCCTGCGTCTCCTGCGCCTGGCCGAGATGGAGCAATTGCTGCCCGCCCTGCCCGCGACTTTTCTCGTCCCACACAACCAGCATTACGAGCCTGCCCCTGCCAGCGTGGAGCGCAGCCGGCCAGTCCCGCAAGTCGCGCTCTTTGCCGGCTGCATCATGAGCACCGCCTTTGCTGAAACCGGGCGGGCTACTCTGCGCGTCTTGCAGGCCCACGGCTGCGCGGTTGAACTGCCGGCGGGCCAGGGCTGCTGCGGCGCCCTGACCGTTCATGCCGGCGACCTGGAGGGTGCGCGGCGTATGGCCCGGCGTAACATCGAGGCCTTTGAACGCTCCGGCCTGGCCTTCATCATCGTCAATGCCGCCGGCTGTGGGGCCGCGCTCAAAGAGTACGCTCATCTGCTGCGCGACGATCCAGTATACGCCGAACGGGCCGCGCAGTTCAGCGCCCGCGTGCGCGATGTCAGCGAATTTTTGAGCGAGCAGCCCGCTCCCCGCCAGGTTCGCGCCTTACCCCTGCGCGTCACTTACCAGGAGCCATGTCACCTGGCTCATGCCCAACGTATCAGCAAAGCGCCCCGGCAACTGCTCGGACGCATACCGGACCTCGAACTACGGGAAATGAACGAATCTTCCCTCTGCTGCGGCAGCGCAGGCATTTACAATCTCACCCAGCCCGCCATGTCACGGCGACTGCGTGCTCGCAAAATACAGCACACCAGCGCCACCGATGCCGAGATCGTCATCACCGCCAATCCAGGCTGTCAACTGCAACTGCAAAGCGGTCTGCGCCAGGCCCGTTCCCCCATGCGCGTGCTGCACCTCGTCGATCTCCTGGACATGGCCTATGGCCCGGACGAAACCGCGCCCTGAGCTGGAGATCATGCGTCCCGGGTGAACTGCCTGCCCTCTTCTCAAACCGGCTCTGCATGCTCGTCGTTATCGGCCAATCCTTGTTCTTCCGGCTTTTGAGGCGTTCCGGGCAGGCTCTCAGAGGACGGACGGAGCGCGTCATCTCTATCTCCCCGCTTATGGTATGATATATGAACCATATGTCATATTACCAGGGAGAAGCCGGAGAAGTCCGCCTGGTAAAAAGAACGCTGTAGTTCTCACGGAGGTGCTTTATGACGTTCATCAACCTTGGCGAATGGCTGGCGCGGCGCACGTTGTTGACCCCGGAGAAGATCGGGCTGATTGACAGCGCAAGCGGACAGCGTTTGAGCTATCGCGCGCTGGATGTGCGAGCGCGGGCGCTGGCGGCCTACCTGGAGCGGCAGTATCACATCACGCAGGGGGAGCGGGTTGCGGTGCTGGCTCTGAACGCGCCAGAGTACCTGGACGCTTTTTTCGCCTGCGCCTACCTGGGGGCCATCCTTGTCCCGCTCAACTGGCGACTGACCGCGCATGAGCTGGGCGTGATCCTGGCCGATTGCCAGCCGGCGCTGTTGTTGCACGATCAGGAGTATAGCGAACGCGCGCGTGAGGTGGCGCGGAACGCGCAGCCTGATCTCGATCTGCCGCTGTGTGCTTTCAGCGCCTTCCCCGGCGAGCAGCTCGAACTGGCGAACCAGGCCCGGCCTTTTGTCAGCGCTGATGGCGAGGAGCCGGTGCTCATTCTCTACACCTCGGGCACAACCGGCGTACCCAAGGGCGTCATACTTTCCCATCGCATGATTACCTGGAACGCCATCAACACCCAGATTAGCTGGGGACTGCGGGAAAGCGACATCACGCCCACCTTCGCGCCCTTTTTTCATGCCGGAGGCTTAAATGTGCTCACCACGCCGCTCTACCACCTGGGCGGTACCGTCGTTCTGCTCGCCCGCTCCAGTCCCCAGGCCATTTTACGCGCAATCGAGCGAGAGCGCTGCACCGTCGTCTTTGCCGTACCCACCGTCTTTCAGAGTATGCTGGAGCATCCCGCCTTTGCCAGCACAGATTGTAGCTCGCTGCGCTTCTGTGTGACCGGCGGCTCCCCCTGTCCGCTGCCGCTCATTCAGGGCTACGCCGCGCGCGGCCTGGAATTTCGCCAGGGTTACGGTCTGACCGAAGTAGGCGTCAACTGCTTTAGCCTGGCCCCGGAGGACGCTGTGCGCAAAGCTGGCTCGGTGGGACGACCCGTCTTTCATGCGCGGGCGCGCATCGTCGACGCCGAAGATCGCCCGGTCGCGCCGGGCGAAATCGGCGAACTGGTCCTGGCCGGTCCTCACGTCTGTTCAGGCTACTGGCGGCGGCCAGAGGCCACTGCCGAAGCGTATCGTGGCGGCTGGTGGCACACCGGCGATCTGGTCCGCTGCGACTCCGAAGGGTATTACTGGATTGTCGGACGTAAAAAAGATCTCTTCATCTCCGGGGGCGAGAACATCTATCCCGCCGAAATCGAAAACGTCATCGCCACTCATCCGGGCGTACTCGAAGTCGCGGTCGTGCCCCAGGCTGACGCGCGCTGGGGCGAAGTAGGTATGGCCATCGTTGTGCCCCGCGTCGAGGGCAGTTTAAGCTCCGCTGATATCCTGACCTACTGCGCGGACAAACTGGCCCGCTATAAACTGCCGCGTTCTGTGTGCTTCGCCTCCGCGCTCCCGCGCAACGCTATGGGCAAAGTCATCAAAGCCGAACTGCTCAAAACGTATGGAACTGGCTCGTCGTAAAGCGCAATGGCCAGCAGTATGTCCCGGGAAAGATCCGCTGCCCGCTTGAGATCAGCTCTCTTTGTGACAAACTGGTACAATACAGGCAGAACATCTTTCTCGAAAGGTAACATATATGGCGAAAATGAGCACTGAGGAATGCCTCAGCTTTTTGGATGAGCAGGCGCGCACCGGCAAACTGGCCACGGTGCGCGCGGATGGGAGTCCGCATGTCGTGCCGATCTGGTACGTGCTGGATGGGAGCACCATCATCTTTACGACAGGCGAGAACGTCGTCAAAGCGCGCAATATGCGACGAGATGCGCGAGTGAGTCTCTGTGTGGACGACGAGCGCCCGCCTTTTAGCTTTGTGCGCGTCGATGGCACTGTCTCTTTTTCGGAAGATCTGGCGGAAATGCTAACCTGGGCCACGCGCATCGCCGGGCGATATATGGGCGCCGACCAGGCTGCAGCCTACGGCAAACGCAATGCCGTCAGGGGCGAGCTGCTGGTGCGCCTCACCCCGACCCATATCCACGGCGAGAAGGATATTGCAGCCTGGACCTGAGTACACCAGCGCCCGGACAGCGGGCAGAGGTGATGGAACCGGGAGACGAGGGGACCACGAGGAACTGACCAGCCATGGCGGCTTTCTCAGAAGCGCTGCTCTGAGAGAGCCGCCATGGTAGCGACGGAGCAGCGCTTCTAGCGATGATCTTCCAGGTGAACCGGTTCATGCCGGGTGTTTTGTAAGAACCGGTTCATGTGGTATGTGCCGTGGGTGAAATCTTCATTCTGCCTGCCAGATCTGGATGGTTGTGCCATCGAGCGAGGCGGCCAGGAGCTGGCTGTCGGGCGACCAGGCCAGCGTATAGCTCAGGGACTTGCCCCGGTAAATATCCACGTTTGAGCCGGTCAGTGCGTCCCAGACCAGAATACACGAGTCGTCGCAGGAGGCGACCCGTTTGCCGTTGGGCGACCAGGCCAGGGCGCGGACCTGCTGCATGTGGTCCTTGAAGGTGAGCACCGGCTCCTTAAAGCCCCATTCCCAGCGATACACGCGAATCACCTGCTCGCTACCGCCCAGCGCGATATGCTGGCCGTCAGGCGACCAGGAGAGAGCTGCCAGGGTGCCCACAGATAGCTCCTCCGGGGTGGGCAGATCCAGATCTTCCCCATTCGTCGTGGAAAAGACCGCAATCGCCGTCTTGTGAACGGGATCGCCGTGTTTATTGCGCTCCTGGCGGCGAGTAATCAGCAGGACAGTCGCGCCATCAGGCGACCAGGCCAGCGCGGTCAGCACGCCGATACCCCAGCGGTACGTCAAACGGCGACGCCCGGTCGCGGGCTGCCAGATCTGCACCGTGCGGTCCGAGCCGCCGGAGGCCAGTTCACTGCCATCGGGTGACCAGGCCAGCATGGTCACATAGCCGGTGTGACCCTGGTAGGAAAAAATCGGCTCGCCGGTCATCGCGTTCCAGATCTGGACCGTGTGGTTATCCCCGGCTGACGCCACGTACTGTCCATCGGGCGACCAGGCCACTGCCTGGACCACGTAGGTGTGTTTATCGAAGGTCACAAGATGCTGACCCGTCGCGGCATGCCAGATGCGCGCTGTCTGGTCCGCGCTTACGGACACCACGCGTTGCCCATCGGGCGCCCAGTCAACTCCCAGAATATGGCCGCTGTGGCCCTCGTAGCGAGAGATTACCGTCCCCAGTCCCGGAGACACACGCGCCGCTGAGAGTACCGGCGCCTGTGGAGCATTCGCCTGAGCCACCGGAGCAGGCGCCGCCTGTGATGCCTGACCTGGTTGGGGGAGTTGAGCAGGCGCCGGCCTGGCCGCCTGTGAGAGATGGGCGGACTTCTGCGGCGCGGGCTGTACAGCGGCCTGGTGAGCCGTCGCGTGCGCTGGATGGCGCGAAGTGATGACCGAGACGCCGGTTGTCGAGCGTCCCATGGCGATGCGCTGCAACTCCTGTTTGACCCAGGCCGCGCTGGAGGGGCGCTGACCGGGATTCACGTCCAGCATCGACGCGATCAGCTTGTTCAGACCGGTCGCGCTGACCGAAGCCGAGAGGCGCAGCGGAGCAAAGGCCCAGGGTAGCGGCATTTTCCCCGGATCAGAGCCGGAGATGAGCTGGTGGAGTGTCGCCCCCAGGCTGTAGATATCCGCCTGGGGCGTCGTCTGCACCAGTCCATATTGTTCAGGCGCGGCATAGCCATAGGAGACAAACACGCTGGTATCCCTGGCCTGGCCGCTCTTAAAAATCCGCGCGATGCCGAAATCGATCAGGTAAATATGTCCATCTCTCCCACGCATCACATTGGCCGGCTTCAGATCGCGGAAAATAATCGGCGGCGTGTGGGTATGCAGATAGTCCAGCACTGTGCAGAGTTGCATTCCGATGCCCAGTGCCTCCAGCAGCGGCAGAGAACCGCCTTTCATTCGCAGATACTCATCCAGGTTAAAGCCCTCGATATAGTCCATCACCAGATACCAGCGCCCCTGCTCATAGAAATGGTCATAAATGCGCGGCAGGTGGTGATGTTGCAGGGTTGCCAGCAGGAGCGCCTCCTGCTTAAATGCTTCTGAAAAACTGGGCAGATCCTCCTGATTCGCATAGGCCTGGCTCATCTCCTTCACCGCGCGCAACGCATTGCCCAGTTCCGTATCAGTAGCTTTATAGACCGAACCCATGCCCCCGCGTCCCAGGCGTTCTACGATGCGGTAGCGTTGTTTTAACAGCGTTTGCGGAGGAGTTGAACCCGACGTGGCAGAGTAGTGCGAAGCTGCCACACTGGCAACGGCATGGGGAGCAGGCGTAGGGAGTGGGGCCGCGCATCGGGAGCACACGCGGCTTTGCGGGTGGTTGACCATACCACACGCAGCGCAATAGAGAGAGATGAGCGCCATATAATTACCCTCCATCCATGGAACATCGGCCATAATATTGAGCCAGAAAAAAGCAAACAGAGATAGTTTATTGCGGCCCATTGCATCCTAGCATGTGACAGAAAATGTCGTCAAGTTACGGATACAGTAGTAGAACCTAAGAACTATCGAAAAGGTAACATATAACTAAATCGATGTGCGTAAAAGAGGATGACAGGAAACATTTGCATAATGACTCGAAAGGTGTCGAAAGTTCTCACAAAAATCCGGCAAAGGTAGTGAAGTAAGACTGGTGGCGCTGTGTTATACTCGTCGATAGATATTTATTGCTGACTGGCAGCTTTAAGTGTCCCAACCTCGTCTTTGTGGGTCAAGGTAGAAACGCCAGGGCAGGCAGGCAGGAGCGCAGAGGGCGGCAGCCCTTTGCCGGGGAGCGGGGGACACCCCGCCTTTCTCCTCTTAACGCCAGGGCAGGCAGGCAGGAGTGCAGAGGGCGGCAGCCCTTTGCCGGGGAACGGGGAGTCCCCGTCTTTCCCCTCTTCCCGCGCCGCCGCAGGCG
>DASZXF010000260.1:0-6358 GCA_035546055.1 Ktedonobacteraceae bacterium | reverse complement strand
TGGGAACTGCCGAGAGCGTCAGATCTTTGCAGCGCTATGATCTGCGCCAGTTCTGGAAGGAGCGTTATCAGCCCAACAATATGCTCTTTGCCATCGCCGGAAAGTTCGACTGGGAGCACGTGGTCAAGCGTGTCGAAGAACGTTTCGGCAGTTGGGAGGGCAGCGCTTCGCCCTCGCCTTCGCAGCGGCCTGTGCCCTCGCGGCGAGTTTCCCTGGAACTGCAAGAGGGCAAGCAGGAGCATCTCGCGCTGATGGTGCCCTTCGCCAATTATACCGATCCCGACTATTATTCAGCGCTGGTTCTCAGCGAAGTGCTGGGCGGCAACATGGCTTCGCGCCTCTTTGTCGAAGTGCGCGAGAAACGCGGCCTGGTCTACAGTGTCTCGGCTGGTCAGACCAGCAATAAGCAGATCGGCGCTCTGCGCATTTATGCCGGTACCAAGCCTGACCAGGCTCACGAGTGCCTGGAAGTCATCATAAACGAACTGCGCAAGCTGGAAAAAGAAGGCATCACCGCCGACGAACTGCAACGCGCCAAAATTCAGCTCAAGAGTGAGAACGTCATGCGCGGCGAAGGCTCCGGCGCGCGTATGGGTGCTATCGCCCGTTCCTGGTGGTTCGAGCGCAAGGTGCATCCCATCCAGGAAGTCAAAGAGGCCATCGACGCCGTAACCCAGGAGAGCGTGCTCGAACTGCTGCATACTCATTCGCTGCTGCACCCGCTCACCGTAGCCGCGATTGGGCCGCTGAGCGAGGAAGAGTTGGTGGGAGGCATTTTGTAGCGAACCAGTTCTGAGGAAGCGTCCTGTAGAGAAGAGAGAAGCCAGAGAAAGAAGCCCTGACCGGACGAGGAAAGGCTGTTCTCTGGCTTCTCTGATCTGCTATAATGACATTTGCCTGTGAAAGAAAATCAAGGGCGATCATTCTTCAGGATCGGATCAATCCGTTAGAGGTGCAAATATGGCAGAACAACAGGATCAGGCCATTCAAGAGCGAGTGTTCAAACAAATTGAAGCTGAAAATATTCGTTTTATTAATCTAGAGTTTACTGATGTCGTTGGGATGGCGAAGAGTGTGACCATTCCGGTGGAGCAACTGCCCGCCACTCTCAAAAGTGGCCGGTGGTTTGATGGGTCTGCGCTGGAAAGCATCGCGCGTGTTGCAGAAACAGATATGTACCTCTTTCCCGATCTGAGCACCTTTTCCACTCTCCCGGTGAAGGTTCGCCCGCCCAGCGCCCTGGCGTCACCAGACGTTGATCTGCTCAACGCCGAGGAAGTAGGTGCGCGCGTGATCTGTAATGTGCTGACGCCTGATGGTGAGCGCTTTGATGGTGATCCGCGCGCCACGCTGCTGCGCTCCCTGGACCTTGCGCGCGGCATGGGCTACGATTTTATGGTCGCGCCCGAACTGGAGTTTTTCCTGCTCCACATCGAGGGCAAAACTCCCATGCCCCTGCCCTTTGATCGCGGCGGCTATTTTGATCTTTCCACCGACCTGGCCGCCACGGTGCGCCGCCAGGTTGTGCAGTCCCTGCTGTCCATGGGCATTAAGATCGAGTCCAGCCATCATGAAATCGCCGCCGGTCAGCATGAAATTGATTTTGAGACCAGCGATGCCCTGTATATCGCCGATGGTATTATGACGGCTAAATACATGCTCAAAGCGCTGGCCGCGCGTCACAATCTGTACGCGACTTTCATGCCCAAGCCGTTCTTTGGACTCAACGGCTCCGGGATGCACACACATCAGCAACTCATCAGCCATGCCACGGGGCGCAACGCCTTTGTGGATGAGAATGGCAGCGGGGAATATGGCCTTTCTGATGTCGGGCGCTATTTCATCGCTGGTCAGCTTGCTCATGCTCGCGCCATGTGCGCGGTGCTTTCGCCCCTGGTCAATTCGTACAAGCGCCTGGTGCATGGCTACGAGGCGCCGGTCTATATCAACTGGGGCCGGGTCAATCGCGAGGCCTTGATCCGCGTGCCGCGTCCTGATACCAACCGCCAGACCTCGGCGCGTATCGAATTGCGCTGCTGCGATCCCAGTTGCAATCCCTACCTGGCCTTTGCCGTCATGCTGCGCGCCGGCCTCGATGGGATTCAGCGGCGTCTGCCCTTACCGCCGGCGATGGATGAGAGTCTGTTTATGCGCACCGAGGGCGAGCGCCAGCGCCATCTTTCGGCTCTGCTGCCCGCAACCCTGGGAGAAGCGCTGGACGATTTGCGCGACGATCCGCTGATTCGTGAGACGCTCGGCGATACCATCTATGAAGGCTTCGTGGAGGCCAAGAGCATCGAGTGGGCCGATTATCGCAAGCAGGTTCACTCCTGGGAACTTGATCGCTACTTGCCTATGTTTTAACTCCGGCGCATGTGTACGGAGCCTGGAGAAAGAGGGCACTGGCCTCCCTTCTCCAGGCTCATGTTATTTTGTCGGGCTGGCTATACTCCCTGTGAGAAGATTTTTTGCCTGCAAGTCGCCTCTTTCCAGATCCTACGTTTTATATACCTTCCAACTGCCAGGATAATTTTTAACAGTCTTTTAATGGGCTGTTTACATTTGTATTCACTGATCTTAAAGCAAAGATATCAAGATAGGTATGAGGAAATTCAATTTCTGAATGTTGATAAAAGTTTGTGTGTTTCGCGGACGGGCGGTGCCTGGATAGAGAAGGAAATGGAACCTCCTTTTTCATAAAAAGAAGGCGGCGTCATAAGCGAGACGTGTGGAGATGAACGATGTGAAACCGCTTTCTTTTTCTGCTGGTCTGCTTTCTATGAGGCATATGATCTGGTCATGGGGCAGTCTGATCTGTCTCTCAGCACTGCTGGTAGCCTGTGCCACGCCCTTTGATAGTGCGTCTCCCACGCTTAGCGGGCATATTGCGGTAGACGGTTCGACGGCTCTGCAACCGCTGGTGAGCAGGGCGGCGGAGCTTTTTGAGAAGACTAATCCGCAGGTGCATATTCAGGTCGATGGCGGGGGCAGCCTGACTGGTTTGAACGATGTAACGACTCGCAAGGTAGACATTGGCAATTCCGATATTTATGCCGATCCTGCGACGTACCCCGATCCGAATCTGACCGATCACCTGGTCTGTGTCATTCCCTTTACAATGATTGTCTCGTCAGATGTAAACGTAACCAATTTGAGCACCCAGAATATCATCGATATTTTTGCCACAGGGAAAATCACCAACTGGTCCCAGGTGGGCGGCCCGGATTTGCCTGTTGTGCCTATCGCACGTCCCGCGACTTCGGGGACGCGTGCGACTTTCCGGCGCTACGTGTTAGGTGGACGGGATGAACTGAGCAGCCTCCTGACCATCGATTCTTCGCAGGATGTGGTCGCAAAGGTTGCGCAGACTCCTGGTGCTATTGGTTACCTGGCAGCTTCAGTCCTGAATACGCAGGTTCGCCCGATCTCAATTAATGGCTACCCGGCCAGCCAGGAGAATATCGAGGCTGGTCACTATACTTTCTGGAGCTACGAGCATATGTACACGCTTAACGCAGTAAATCAGGCGAATAGCGCCCTGGTCGAGGCGTTTTTGAACTTTATGCTCAGTCCCCAGCTCCAGCAGCAGGTGACGGCCCTGCACTATATTCCTATTGCCAACTTAAAGTTTCCTCTGCTTTCCTCAAGCTCGTCCGTTGGAATGCTGAGAACTCCCTATTTTGTGGAAGAAAGAAAAGGGTACAGCATATGAGCCTTGCTTCAAGTTCGCGCTCAGATCAGGGTCAGCGCAGTCAACAGCCCTTTCCCGCTGTTCCAATGCAGGCAGGCAATGCGCCCGGGAACGCGCTGCCGATGCCGAAACCCCGTCCTGCTCAATCTATACGAACAGACAAAACCAGGGCATATGGCGGGCGCAACTTTTTTCTCGATCTGCCCATTGCTGGACGCCTGGCATTGGGCTTTCTCGTCGCCGCCCTGGTGGCGGGCCTGGCTGCTGGCATTGTTGGCGTTGAGCGCTCTCAATCTCTGAGCAAGCAAACAGATTTTTATCACCATCTCTTGCAGGTCAATACCTCGCTGACCACTGGCCATAGTTTTCTGGAACTGATGAATTCAAAGCTGCATCAGCTGGTAGGCGATGCAGGCTCGCCGAATCCTTCCCACGAGACGCTCGCGGCTGATAGCGCCGCATTGACCAATCTCGCCAGCCTGTACACGCAGACGCTCAACGCCTACGTTCAGCAGGATCTTCTCGATCAGCACGCAGATCAGATGGCTTTTCTGGATGAAGCCAGTGCGGGCGGTCTGGCGCAACAGCAGCGCACGCTGACCAGTAGCGCCCAGCGCACCTGGCAATATTATCAGGTCGCGCAGCAGGAGATTTTGAACTATCTCTCCGGTTCGCATATCTCACAGGCCAATGTGAAAAATGCTCAGCTTATTTTGCAGCAGCAGGGTGAGCCGACCAGCGCCGACGCGGTGAGCGCACTTCATTCGTTGATCCAGCTCAACGACCGTCTGGCTTCGGTGGTGGACAGCGCTACCAATGTCGAGGTGCGCAGCGAATTGCTGACCACGTTGCTGGCAACTGCCGGAGCTTTCCTGCTCATTGCCTTGATTGGCTGGTTCATTTCAGACACGCTGGTGCGCCGCTTGCGCCATTTACAGCGTGTGACTCGCGCTGTAGAAGAGGGGAGCATTGGCGAGCGTGTCCAGGTGGCCGGGCGTGACGAAATTGCAGAAGTTTCGCTGGCAGTTAATTCGATGGTTGATACCATCGTCTCGTTGTTGGAAGAGACGCGCCGGCAGCGTGATGCCCTGGCGGGTGCGGCGGAACATCTTTTCTCTGATATGCGCATTGTGAATGCGGGCGATCTGCGTATCAACGCGACGGTGAGCAATGATCCAATTGGTATGCTGGCCAATGCCTTTAACTTCACTGTTGGTCGTTTCCGCCGTTTTGTTTTACGCACGCAAACCACTGTTGAGCAACTGGATGTAGTCTCGCGCCAGAGCCTTGAACGTTCAAGCGCCTTTATCTCTCAGGTGCGCTCACAAATGCGCGATCTATCCATGCCTCAGCCTTCTACCAGTTCTCTGGGGAAGCCCGCCGCCGCTGACCCCGCCGCTCGCAAAGTCTCCTCATTCGCAACTACGACCCCCGAAGGGCAGTATCAAGAGTTTGTACGCCAGGCTGGCAGCTTCGCCGTGGAGATGAATGACCTCGCCCGGCGTCTGGCGGCAATCATTCAGGAAGTGCGCACCAGTGTCGCTACCTTCCATTATGAAAGAGGCAGTGCCGGCGAGCCAGAATTTATCACCACTCCTCCCGGCGGACCCGTCAGCCGGTGAAGATTGTTTGATAGAAATTCTCCCGTAGACCCGCCGTCCTATCGGCTGATGGCGGGTCCACGACGCGTTTGCGGACCCCCGAACAGGTTCGCGAGAACACAGGCTTGCTGGAATAATCGTGAAACATCCTGCTCAGGACCAGGATCTTTGCTACCATTGCCTATTTGTTTACATTCTATGATGTGTGCTTTAGTACTTTTAACTTCGTAAATTGATTTTTCTGAGGAAAGATCCTTATAATGGTGCAGATCAAAAGCTGGTCGCTTCAGCGTGGTCTGGAGAGATGATGTGCGTAACATGGCTCTATTTCTTCACACATGTTTTGAGTTATCTGACGGTGGCGGAAAAAGAGAACATAAGCAACTGGATAAGGAGTACTTTCGCTATGGATTTTTCAGGAAGTCAGAAAATTATTGCCCCACGCGAAAAAGTTTTTAATGCATTGCTTGATCCTTCTGTGCTCAAGGCGAGCATCTCGGGCGCTCAGAGTGCCGAATATGTTGATGATCCCTATCTGGGCCGTGTCTTGAAGCTGGTGTTGACCACGGCGGTTCCGGGCTTCAAAGGCCCCTATGATATTTTCCTGAAGACACAGGAAGCTTCCGCTCCCTCGCGTCTGGTGCTGGTGACAGAGCCTTCCAGCGATCTGGGCACGGTCAAGGCTACGGTGACCGTCGACCTGGCCGAGGAGGCCGGCGCGACGAAGCTGAGCTATAGCGCGCATTCCGAGATATCCGGCAAAATTGGCGCGGTTCCTGAACTGGTTGTCAAGCCACTGGTTAAAGGCGCCATCGACAACTTCTTCGGTAGCTTTGAGAAGCAGGTTAGCTCCAAATAGCCTTTCTGATCCTCTGGCAATCAGAAAAAACTGCTTTTGCATCTTTTTATAAAAACAGGCTGCTTGTCAATGTCATGTCCAGCAGGCGTTTCTGCTCATGGATGTGGCGTTGGCAAGCAGCTTCTCTCTATTCGTAAATAGAGAAGCAAGCGGAGCTTTTTACGCTGGCAGATCGGTCCTGGCGATGTCCCGGCAGGCGCGAGCGAT
>DASZXF010000259.1:0-10348 GCA_035546055.1 Ktedonobacteraceae bacterium | reverse complement strand
GAAAGCTTCCTGTTCGCCGCCGATCTGCCGATCTGGCAAGATGTCGTCGGCTTCAGCCTGGAAAATGGAGCCAGTCAGCTTGCCTCCTGGTTTTCGCACATCCAGCGCCATCGCCTGGACAACACGCTGATCGTGAAAGAGGTCGAGCCGCTGATCGCCTTTATCCGCTCCGGCATCCCGCAGAACGAACAGAGCGAAACCAGGTTCCAGCGCCTGCGCGAACTGCTGCAACAGGAACTATCCCAGCACGGAGCCATCTACATTAACATGGATATCGGGCTATTCGAGGCCGCAAATATTATCGTCTGATCGCGCGTGAGTCTCGCCTTGCAACAAGAAGACTGGCACTGATTGTATCAGTCCTCCCGAACGTCTCTGAGGCGGCCCACATCGCCTGTCGCGCCCCCGCTTCTGGTGACGTTGGGAACATCACCGGAAGCGACGGAAGCAGAACATGCGATAGTGGACCGCCTCAGCGCGTCCTCTCGGAGGCGGGAACATCACCGGGACATTCGGGAGGGCTGATACAGGCGTGAGCATGGTCTTCGCTAGTTAGAGGGCGATAAAGCATAGTTCCACATAAAAAGCGTAGCGGCTAGCCCTTTACTTTTCAGGGAAACTATGTTATAGTATGTCGCAAGAAAAAGTGGCATATGCGAGCCATGTCTTTTCCCAGGAGTTCGCAAGAGAGGAAGCGCCGGCGGCTGGAAGCGCTCCGTACACACCGGGAGAACGATACCCCTCGCACGCCTGCACAGAGACAGTAATGTGTACGACTCGGCCCCGTTACAGGCCGCAAGAGCGCGTTCCTTCGCTCGCCTGATGAATGATGCTAGCTCATGCCTTCGGCGCGTCTATGCGAGAACGCGGAAGCCGGGTGGAACCACGGAAAGCTTTGTGCCTTTTCGTCCCAAGTGGGATGAGAAGGTTTTTTTATGTCATAAAGGAGGTTTTGCCATGTCGGTTGAAGCGGAAATTATGGAAACGGTCCACTATACGCCGATTCAGCGGATGCGCCATTCAGCGGCTCATGTCATGGCCGAGGCGGTGCAAGAAATTTTTCCCGACGCGAAATTCGCGATTGGCCCCGCCATCGAAGATGGTTTTTACTATGATTTCGATCTGCCGCGTCCCCTGACGCCCGAAGATTTGCCCGATATCGAGCAGCGCATGGCGAAGATTGTCGCCGGCAATTACCCGTTCCTGCGTGATCGCTGGGCGCGCGATAAAGCCCTGGAGTACTTCAAGGCTAAAGGGCAGGTTTACAAAGTTGAACTGATCGAAAACCTGACGGACGCGGAAGTTGGTATCTATCAGCAGAACACGTTCCTGGATCTCTGCCGTGGTCCTCACGTGGATAACACGAGCCAGATCGGCCCCTTCAAGCTGATGAAGATCGCAGGGGCGTACTGGCGCGGCGACGAAAATCGTCCCATGCTCCAGCGTATCTACGGGACGGCCTGGTTCTCGCAAGAAGAACTCGATCAATACCTCTGGCGGCTGGAAGAGGCGGCCAAGCGTGACCACCGCAAGCTGGGACGCGAACTCAAGCTGTTCGTGATGAACGAAAACCTGCCCGCCGGCGTGCCGATGTTCTTGCCGCGCGGCGAAATGCTGCGTCACCAGATGGAATCCTATGTCCGCGAAACGCAGGAGCGCTACGACTACCAGCACGTCTGGACATCGCACCTGGGCCGCGTGCGCCTGTACAAAACGTCCCGCCACTGGTTCAACTATCGCGAGAATATGTTCCCGCTGATGATGGGCGAGCAGGAGCAGTCCGAGGATGACGCCTATATCCTGAAGCCAATGAACTGCCCGCACCACATCACGCTCTTTAAAACGCAGACGCACAGCTACCGCGAGCTGCCGGTGCGCTACGCCGAGTTCGCCACGCTCTACCGCTATGAGAAGGCCGGCACGCTGTCAGGTCTGGCGCGCGTGCGCAGTCTGACGCAGGACGATGCCCATGTTTTCCTGCGCCCTGACCAGATTCAAGAAGAGTTCAACCGCGCCATCGACCTGACGCTGGAGGTCTTCAAGACGTATGGTCTGACGGATTACTGGATTTCGCTCTCCCTGCGCGACCCCAATAAAAAAGAGGAGTACGCGGGCAGCGACGAGATCTGGGATCGAGCGGAACAGGCTCTGCGCGATGCCATCAAGAACAAAGGCATCAAGTACACGGAGATGCTCGGTGAAGCGGCCTTCTACGGCCCCAAAACGGACTTCATGGTTAAGGATGCCCTGGGCCGCGACTGGCAGTGCGCCACGGTGCAGCTCGATTTTATCAATCCAGAGCATTTTGAGCTGGAATACATCGGCGAGGACGGCCAGGCCCACCGCCCGGTGATCATTCACCGCGCCGTCACAGGCTCAACGGAGCGCTTCATGGCCATGCTCATCGAGCACTTCGCCGGCGCCTTCCCGGTCTGGCTGGCGCCCGTACAGGCTATGGTCATTCCTATCGCCGACCGCCACAACGAGTACGCCACGAAAGTGCTGGCGGATCTCAAAGCAGCAGGCATCCGCGCCGAAGTCGACACGCGCGGCGAACGCATGAACGCCAAAGTGCGCGATGCCCAGTTGCAGAAGATCCCCTACATGCTCGTCGTCGGCGATAAAGAAGCCGCCGCCGAAGCCGTAGCAGTCCGCCTGCGCACGAACGAAAATCTCGGCGCCCAGCCGCTCACGCAGTTCATCGCCCACGCCAGCGAGATTATCAAAAAGAAAAGCCTGGAATTGTAATCTCCAGTCCTAACCTGGCAGAGCAAAGGCGGCCCGTCCCTCTGAGGATAGGCCGCCTTTGCTTCTCTCAATGGAGCCTCGGCCTAATGGGTATACAGGCTCTTGAGGTAACTACGCGCCTGCTCATCATCTTTCATTGTAGCGAGCACTATAAGCAAATGTTGCAGAGACATCGGCTCTTTCATGCGATCTACATAGTTCATCACCGGCTCACGCAGATCAGGGAAACGCAACTGTATGATAGTCTCGATATTCTGGCGCATGCTCTGAATTTTTCCCCTGGCCTCACCTTTCGCCTCACCTTTCGCCTCTCGCTGGGCGCCATATTCCTGCACCCAGGGATCTTCTTCCAGCAAAGGATCAAACATGCTCAATCTCATCAAAACTTGCTCCATCTCGTCTTCAGGCAAGGGTTTCGCCCGGTTCAGCAAGACTTTAAAGCACAGGAGTTCGTCAACTAAATGGTCATGATCTCCTTCATAATGTCCTCATACTGACCTTCTATCAAACGCTTGATAACGTTGTCGTAGACCTGCTTCTGAGCATCCGTACTCCGCTTTTCCTCATCTCCTTCTGCCACCTCCGGGCTATGAGTCTGCTTGCGTGTATTGTTCGGCACAATGGACCTCCCCTCCAATTTTGATAGATGCATTCTAACATAAGAACGTTGTATATTACAAGTATTTGCAATATTTTTATTATTATCATATAAATTGAACATTTCGTAATTCTGGCAAATGAAGAATAATATCTGCTGAATGGCGCAAGAAATCTGCAACAAGCTGAGGCGGAGAAGAGCAAGGCTTTTGCGCGATCTGGGAGTTGGCTGGCGGAAACTGGAGCGCCGGGGGTTATAATGAAGAGGTCAGCCTTGCATTTTTGCCAGAGGAGGTTTCAGATGAGGCTTGTTAGTTTTTCGACCAGCGCGCTTCCGCAGGTGCGCGTGGGCCTGGTGCAGGGGCAAGAGGTTGTTGATGTCGACCTGGCGGCACGCGCGTTAAACAGGTCGCCATATGAGCAGATGTTAGATGTGCTGGAGCAGCGGGACGAGAGTTTGCCCACGCTCAGGGCCATCGTGGAAAAGGCGCAGGGTCGCCAGTTGAGCGAGGTGCGCACGTTCGCGAATGTCGGCGCGGTTCATGATCTCGGCGCGGTTCACCTGGCAGCTCCCATTCCGCGCCCACGCAAAAATATCATGTGCCTGGGCCGCAATTATTACGATCATGCCCTGGAGTCCTACCAGGCGCGCGGACAGGAGCGGCCCCAGGGAGACGCGCCGGTAATTTTTACCAAGGCCACGACGACGATCAATGAACCCTACGGTCAGATCGTCATTGATCCCGCGCTCTCTACTCAGATCGATTGGGAGGCTGAACTGGCGGTTATTATCGGGAAAACGGGCAAGAACATTGCCGAAGATGAGGCTCTTTCCTATGTCTTTGGCTATACTGTGCTCAATGATGTGACCGCGCGGGATCTCCAGGATAAATATAAGCAGTTCTTTAAGGGCAAAAGTCTGGATGGCTACTGTCCCCTCGGTCCCTGGATCGTCACGGCTGATGAGTTGCCTGATCCCCAGAATCTCAGCCTGCGCCTGCGCGTCAATGGCGTCATCAAGCAAGAGGGGCATACGCGCGATATGATCTATCCGGTGAAAACGATTATCTCTCTTCTTTCGCAGGGTATGACGCTGGAGCCGGGCGATATCATCGCCACCGGTACGCCCAGCGGGGTTGGCTTCGCGCGCAAACCGCCCGAATTTCTCAAAGCCGGGGATGTGGTCGAGACGGAAATTGATGGCCTGGGTCTGCTCCGCAACGAAGTTGTCAACATATAGGCCAGCATTTCGCATACGAAGGACCGCACACATGCAAGCATTTACTGTGAAAGATCTCATTGAACAGCATCAGGGGCGGGAACAGCTTTACCTGGAGTTTCTGCGCGTCCCAGCTTTGAGCGCGGGCCTCTATGTGCTGCCAGCCGGCAGCGCTGATCCGCAGTCGCCGCATACAGAAGATGAGGTCTATTATGTCGTCAGTGGACGTGGCGCCATTCTGGTGGGGGATGAGAATCGGGAAGTGGAGGCCGGCGCGCTCATCTTTGTGCCCGCTCTGCTTGAACACCGCTTTCATTCGATTACAGAAGATTTGCGGGTGATCGTCTTTTTTGCCCCGGCGGAATATAGTCTGCGCCAGGACGGAACACAGGCGTAAGCAGATCCCCAAAGAGCGAGAGGCCAATCCATTGTTTCTCTATGGATCGGCCCCTCGCTCCTGGCGTAAGGCTCAGGCGCGCACTTCTTCGCGCACCCAGGCAGGCATCACGCCCCAGAGATTAAGCGCCGAGGGACGCGTGTGCCAGAGGCGCGGCGGAGTGGTCACGTCGCGGTCGTAATACTGCTGGAGTTCAGCGGACAGCTCGACGTGCCCGCCATCTGCGTCAGCGAAGCGCAGAAAAAGATCATTGCCCGCGCCATGACGGCCCGGCCCCCAGAGAATGGTGCGCTGCTGACGGCTGAGATAGTCGGCCCAGGCCAGCAGTTCCGAACCGGCGGGAATACTATACCCCACGTGGTCAACATCAGCCTTGCCCTGCATCAACATGAGGGTGTGATGGTCGCTGTTGCAGCGCAGCCAGACGCATTCGCGCAGCAGCCAGTCAGAAATATCAAAACCCAGAGCCTCGGTATAAAAGTCAACCATCTCCTCCAGGTTCATGGTGCGCAGAGCAAGATGCTGGAGGGCATGGGGATGCAGGCGAGTTCGCCGCCCTTCGCTGCCGGCGGGCGGCGTGCCCAGAGCCTCTTCGGGCGTCACCGAAATCTCGATGCGATTGCCGTCAGGGTCGTTCAGCCAGAGCGTATCACCCAGTTCAGCATCACCATCGCGTGTCGCCAGGGTCAATTCGATACCGGACTGGCTGAGACGCGCCGCCAGGGCAGCGAGTTCAGCATCATTGTCCACTTCAAATGAAATGTGATGCAGGCGCGTCTGCTGCGCAGGCGCGTGCCCGTTGCTGAGAGCCAGGCGCGTCTCGCGGGTATCGTAAAAAAGCCCCAGGCAATGATACTCATCCCCCAACGAAAGAAAAGCATTGACCTCTTCCAATTCAGTCTCTTCGGACGGAACAACCTGGCTTGATCGCAGATGAAATCCCAACACCTGACGATAGAAACGGGTCTGCGAGGCAACATCGCTGGCCCATAAACCCACATGGGCCAGCCGCCTCACACGCACTTTCTGAACTTGCTGCTCACTCATGATCGCTACTCCCGCATATCTGCTGCCTGACTATATCTGATAGTTCAACATGCATGATACACAGTGCGTATACAAGAGGTCAATGAGACCACCCGAAGGTCATATAGAAGAGCGCTGTTCTACGGAACCCACAGGCTCGCCCTTACCACGCGAGAAAAGCGTGCGCAGGCGCAGGGTACGTTCGCGCTGCGTCTCCTCCTGCAAAGCCAGGACTCTGGCTTTGAGCAGATCCGCCAGGGAAACCATGCCGACGACCTTCTGAGGATCGGCTCGCTCCACCACCGGGAAGCGGGTCAGCCCCTTCTCTGCCATACGATAGACCACCAGGCGCAGCGGCTCATCTGGATAGCAAACGACTGGATCTGGCTTGACCAGTTGTCCCAGACTTCGGCCCTCCCGCTCCGTCGAACCGTCTTCCTGAGTATAGCGATAGATATCCCCGCGTGTGACCACACCAACGAGCCGCTGCTCCTCATTCAGCACAGGATAGAGATGCTGACCATGTTCCTTGCGCGCGCCATTGAGCGACTGCGCCAGGTCTTTTTCCAGCAGTGAAGTCGAGAGAGCCACCACAGAAGTACGCATGACATCGCGCACAAAGACGATCTCCAGGGGATCGGTAGAATACTCTCTGGTCAGGTGATAGCCGCGCCTGCTCACCTTCTCGGTCAGAATTGAGCGGCGCATGACCAGCACAGTAAAACCATGCGCGATCACACAGCCGATCATCAAAGGCAAAAGCATGTTCATATCGTGGGTCAGTTCCAGCGCGAAGATCATGCCAGTAAAGGGGGAACGCATCGTCCCACCCAGGATAGCAGCCATGCTCACCAGCGGCCAGAAGCCCAGGCCCAGGTTCGGGAGGAAAAAGGCCTCCAATCCGCCCAGCGCGCCACCCATCATCAGCAACGGCGCCAGCACTCCGCCAGAAGTGCCCGATCCCAGCGAGACAGACCAGATGATCGACTTGACCAGCAGCACACCCAGCATAATGCCAATCGGCACATTGCCCTGTAACAGCGCATCGATGGTATCATAACCCACGCCCAGAGCTTGAGGGAAGAGGAAACCACCAAGTCCAATCACCAGTCCGCCGATGGCCGGCCACCACATCCAATGGACAGGTATATGCTTGAAAGCATCCTCTGAGGCGTAAACCGCCGCTGTCAGGAGAGCCGACAGACCGCCGGCCAGCAGACCCGCGATAATACATCCAACAATACCCGTGGGACCAATAAAAAGCGGATGAGGGGGCACCGGGAAGAGCGGCCCTGTCCCAAGAATGTAGCGGCGCACAACCGCCGCCGCCGCGCTGGCCAGCGCCACAGGAATCAGACTGCGCGGCTTCCATTCAAACAGTAAAAGCTCAACAGCCAGCAGAACAGCAGCCACCGGAGCAGCAAAGGTCGCCGACATACCCGCCGCCGCGCCCGCGACCAGCAACGTTTTCCGCTCGGTATTGCTCAAACGGAAAAATTGCGCGGCTATCGAGCCAAAGGCTCCGCCAGTCATGATGATCGGACCTTCGGCGCCGAATGGACCACCGGAACCAATCGAGATCGCCGAAGAGAGCGGCTTCAGAATAGCCACGCGCGGCTGCATACGGCTGCCACTGATGAGAATAGCTTCAATGGCTTCAGGGATGCCATGCCCGCGAATACGCTCTGATCCATAGCGAGCCATCAGGCCGATAATCAATCCACCGATGGCAGGAATAATAATCACCAGGACGCCCAGGTGATTGCCGGCTGGCGAAACCAGATCAGTGCCCCAACGCTGGAAAAAGAACAGATTGGTAAATATACCGATTAAGCGCAGCAGGAGCCAGGCCAGCAAGGCCCCCATCACCCCGATAAACAGCGCCAGCAACGAGATAAAAATGACGCGCGGCGACGTGGTGAAATCACCGAGCGCCAGGGGCTCAGCCCCATTCTTCTTGACCATGTTTAATCTTGACCCTCTTGAGTGCTGACAGGCGAATGTTGAGTATCCTCACTACGTGCAAGTATGATTTCTAAGGTCTGGAGAAGGTTTGGACCAATTGTTTGCAATTCATCCTGATGGTGCCTCGCCAGCCTATGCAAAATCTCCTCCCCATGCGCCGTCAGAGTAAGCACCACTTGCCGCTGATCGCTTCCATCGCGCTGGCGCTCAATCAGTTGATGATCCGCCAGCCGATTTACCAGTTCAACCGTACTGTTATGCTGCAATTGGAGCCGCTCCGCCAGCTCGCCAATCGTCGGTTTACGCCCCTGTGGCAAGCCCTTCACTGCCAGCAATAGCTGATATTGCTGCGGCTCTATTCCTGTTGTGCGAGCCGCCTGCTCGCTAAAACGAAGAAATCGGCGGATCTGATAACGCAGTTCGGCCAGCGCCTGGTAATCAATGGCAAGCTGGCCATCGTCGGAACTCATTACATCTCCCATTCATATCGTAATACGATATAATTATACTGACATCTGCGGAGCTATGTCAAGGGCAAGCATTCCAAAAAGCAGAGCTTTTCGCCAGCGTTGATCTAAAACACTGGCGAAAAGCTCTGGCAGGATTGGGGATGATCCAGGGAGGAGACGCTTACGGCTGTTCAGACTGGGGAGGCAGATTTTCCGTGGTGCTGGTGGCGGAGTCGTTCTCGTTGTCCAGCACATGGCGACTGGCATTGAGGGTCGTGGGACAGACAGCCGAGTTCCAGAAATCCCGGTTCTGGGTACGATGGCGAATGGCGGAATGCTCGCCAGTTTCGCCGCGCAGCATCTCCTCAAAAAAGCGGCGCACCTGCGTCTCGCGCAGATCGTAGGTCTCCAGCACCCGCACCAGCGGCGGTTCCTCGGCGGGCATGGGCGTCGCGGGCGTCGCGGCGTCCACCGAGAGATGAGCAGAGCTATCGGGCAGATCTTGCAAATAGCCCGCATCGCTCTGCAAACCCGATGACGGCAGCGAGAGAAAGCCCATAGAACTCTTAAATTCCTGCGCAAAGCTCGCCAGGCTCGGCGGAGGTGCCTCCAGCGGCGCCTTGCTCACCAGGAAGACAGGTGACAGCGACAGTAAACAGAACAGCAGCAGGGGTACCAGTAACAGGTACCAGAAAGAGAGACCGAGCAGGGCCACCAGCAGACTGCTGACCACAACCATCAGCGTTGTCAGGGTAAAAATCGCTCGCAGCGAGAGAGCATCGGCCAGCAACACCAGCCAGCGCCTCTGCATCAACCAGTCCCGCCGCCGCTGAGCTGCCTTGCCGGTCGCGACCACCCGGCGAATGCTGGCCGGCCAGACCGCGCTACTCACCCGGTTCACAGAGCGTCTCTCGACATGAGGTCGGTCGTTCGTATTCTGGATCATTGTCTCTCCTCCTCCACCCAACAGGAACACTTCTCGCGACACTGAAGTGCAGGTGCAGGAATCCTGCACTCCAGCCCGGAGCGCGGAAAACTTCATCACCAGCCACTTCACCTTCACTCTATGGAATGATGCTACCACACCATTTGCAGTCTGACAGACAAATAGAAGCTTCCACCAGACCAGACCACAATGGCCTGATCATCCACAAGCTCCGGGCCTGCGAACTCGCCCCCCGGTTCCGTCGTCCACCTCGCAAGACAGAGCACACGAGTCAACACCCAGGCACAACCACCACAACCGCATAGACTCCACTGCCCCCGCGTTTCACGCACCACCCCACCACAAGACGAAACCAGCGTTTGTTTCTACTGCAACCTCACAACCCCCATACGCATCACGCGCTCCACAGAGCAGCCATCCTCACATCACCACACCCCACATCAACCACCCGACAGCAGCATGAGATGGCCCATGCCCCTGCCAGTTACCACGCACCAGCACTTCACTATCGCGCAAAGGGGAATTGTTCCTGTAACCATGAAACAAACAGGTCCGGCTATTCTTTCATACGCTCTCCCTCTCCACATTTTCACGCCAGCTCCACGCCCGCACTCGCGTTTTCCGCCGGCTACACTCTTATTGTACTGGTCCGCCAGCCGATCAGGGTTACGAAGCCATAAAGATTACGTTAAGAAATCGTCTTTCCACTAACAGACTTCTTAACCTTTTATCGATTTATTCGCTCTTTCATATTCGATATAATCAACAAAGAGAAAAATTCGCACATTAAATATAGAAAAGAATCATCCCTGGTGGCGCGTATTGCTTTGACAAAAACGCGCCATCAGGGATGATTCTTTTGCCCTTATTCTTCATCCATGCTTTCGATTTCGACGCGCAGGCTTTCGCCGCGTAGCACACTGGCCGAGGGCGTATAGGCCGGCGGATCCCATTCAAACGCGACCCGCTGGCGTTTGATGGGGACATTGGCGTAGAGCTTA
>DASZXF010000258.1:0-8533 GCA_035546055.1 Ktedonobacteraceae bacterium | reverse complement strand
CAAACGGCGACTCAACCTTAAATTCTGCCATAGGATAATCCCCTCTTCATGCCGCCGGGCGTGCATGTCCCATAGAATATTCTTTCCAATGCTCATGTATTATACCACGTTTCCGCGCTCTGGCGAGAACTCTCTTGCAGCACGCATGGGCGAAGAGGGTGACATATGGAGATGAGTCAGAAGTCACGTTCAGGTTATCTCTCTCCATGCGCTCTGCTTGCCTGTATGTTCGCATGGCTGGCTCCTGTCAACGCTAAGTGAGGCGCCCCGGCTATGGTACACTTGTCTCAACATCAATGGTGCTGCGCGCAGACACTTTCCAGGGAACCGGGTCAGGCGCTCCCCGGGCCGTACAGGCGCCGGGAGGGAGCGAAGATGCTTGAGGCGCTTCCCCAAAAACAGCAGAATGAGATTTTCAGGCAAGGCCTGGCTTTTGGGAGAATATAGGCTGGCAAAGCTGGCAGCGGAACTGTGAGCAGGCGAAAGATAAAAACTGGCAGGAGCCAGCAATATCGACGAATAGAGAAGTATCGCGAAGAAACTATTGTAGAGAGCAGTGCGTGAAAGACGTGGGATGAGTTTTAACCAGGATGGTTGTCAGGCAAAGTGAGGTATCTCCTATGATTTATTATCGTTTAGCGTCACAGAAACATCATGCGACCGAATGGGAATGGATCTCGTCCATCATGGATTCGCTGGAGGCGGTGCTCCATTTGAGCCAGCGCTATAGCGCGATTCCGGCGGAGCGCCTGCGGGTATTCATGGCTTCCGCGCCTGCCTACCTGGATGTCTTGCTGGTGCGGGCAAATCTGGGCCTGCCCTCCAATTCGCTGGCGCTGGCGCAGTTGCTTGAGGAGCAGTCTCAGCCTACGGCCTCCCAGGTTCGCAGTTTTGAAATGGAACTGGGGTGGTCGGAAGAGACAGCGCTCGCGGAATCCGCCCAGGCGGTGCAGGTGGCTGAGCAGGCCGAGCAGGAGGAGGAGAGCGCGCAAGCGCTGCCAGTGGCCTGCGAGGTGGATTACGAGCCGGGTGGTGGCGATCACGACGAACCCTATACCTTTGCTTTCCCCTCGTTCTTGCCCCAGGCCAGAGCCTGGATGAGATTGCGCGAACGCGTGCTGGCCGGTGAGCAACTTTCCTGATCCGGTTGAGAGCAAGCGAGCAATAGGGCGTTTGTCTTAGTCTGACGGGGATTCTTTGCGTGGGACAGCTCTTTTCTGTATAGTAAAAGTGCATGCGCATTTTTCTATTATGGGAGATATCATGAAAGAGATGTCCCTAAATCAGGACACCCCGGTTGGTTCATATAACCTCGTCAGATTGCTTGGGGTAGGTCCGGTCAGTCGTGTTTACCTGGCCACCTGTCAGGATTGGCCAGAGCATCAGGTGGTCCTGAAGCTTTTTGAAGCGACTCCCCTTTATGCGCAGGAAGAACAGGATAGGGTGAGCGAGGAAGTTCGCCTGTGGTCGAGGATGGAGCACCCCTCTATCCTGCCTGTTCTGGATGATGGTTTCCACGAAAACATGCTGTACCTGGTGGTGCCGTATCAGGAAGCCGGGTCATTGCGTCAGCGCCTGACGGTGGCGGCTGGCGAGTTACTGCCTTTGAAGGAAACGATGGCACTGCTGCGCCAGGTGGGTGAGGCGCTGCATTTTGCGCATACGCGGCAGGTACTTCACGCCAATCTCAAGCCGGAAAATATTCTTTTTCAGGCAGATGGCAAGGTGCTGCTGGCCGACTTTCTCCTATCCGGCCTGGCGAAGTCGGAACGGGCAGCGCGCCTCCTCACGACCTTTGCCGCGTTGTACATGGCGCCCGAGCAGTTCCAGGGCACGACCACCTTTTTGAGCGATCAGTACGCTCTGGCCTGTCTGGCCTACGAGCTGCTGACGGGCCAGCCGCCGTTTGAGGGCGACGATTTCAGGAGTCTGGCCCGCAAACACATGAACGGCGAGCCAAAGCTGCCCTCTCAATTGCAGCCGAAGCGCGCTCAGCATCTTGATCGCGTGCTGCTCCGGGCGCTGGCCAAACGGCCAGAGGAGCGCTATCCCGATGTACAGGCCTTTCTGGATGACCTGAGCGCGCCGCCGCCGCTGGTCGCGCAGACTCCCGCCCCGGAGATCATTCTGGGCGTGGCGCAACCACCGAGCGCCCTGTCGTCTTCGCTTCTGCCCCTGGCCGAGATGGAGACGCAGGAGATTCAGGGACCCATCCCGGCGCTGGCCGCGCAGGAGACAATACCTCAGCCGTTTGCACCGCCGGCAGTTCCCGCTGCTTCCGTCACGCCGGCGCTATCTGAGCAGGCCACCGTGGCCTTTCCTCCATCCGTACCGGTGATGTCCGCGCCCTCTCCAGAGCCGGGTTTGCACGATGCTGTAACCCTGGCGGTACCTCCGGTCGGGTCTGCCGCCTTCGCGCCGGGCCAGCCGAGAGGCTTCGTTCCCACGCCAGCCCAGGCGCAGGGGACCGTTTTGCCGGCTCGCGTCCGCGCTCAAAAGCGTCTCTCGCCGAACCAGATCTGGCTGACCATTGCCCTGGTGGCGATGGCCATGATCGTCACTGTCGCCGGGCTGGCGATCTTCTTTTCGCTTTCCGCCACTCATCCTCAGCCGAATCAGGTGGGACACGCGACCGTCACACCCGCGTCAGCCTCCGCCGTCGCGCAAACCATGCCCACCGTCGCGCCGACGCCGACCACCGCGCCGACCGTCGCGCCGACCGTCGCGCCGACACCAACCACCGCGCCCACAGTAGCGGCCAGGCCAACCACCGCGCCTGCGGTGGGTCTGAGTTGCCGGGTAAACTACCAGGTATCTTCGCAGTGGCCAGGCGGCTTTGTCGCCAACCTGACCATCGCCAATACCGGGGCACGCACCATTCAGGGCTGGACGCTGACATTTAACCTGTCAGGTGTGCGTATTACGAATGGGTGGAACGGACATTTCACGCAAAATGGCTCACAGGTGACGCTCACCAACGCCAATTTTAACGCTGCTATCTCGCCCGGCCAGCTTACCGCCGCTGGTTTTCAAGCCACGTCAAGCAGGCAGAACAACACTCCCCGCTCGTTTGCGCTGAACGGCGTGACGTGCCGCTAACACCTGCTTGAGCGGGGAGCTTGCCAGTTGTCAGGACTTCTCCCCGCTCAAGCAGGTGGGCCGGCAGAGAATCTCTGCTGAACGCGAATCACATTGGCCAGCAGTTCCGGGCGCTCCGGTGCTGATCCGAAGAGTTTATCAGTGCGCCGCTCGCGTCCGGCTGCCAGGCGAGTCAGCGCATTGGGTGTAGACCAGCCCTGAGCCAGCAGGTACGCCCCCAGAGCGCTGATCACCGGCGTGGCGAACGAAGTGCCGCTCCAGTCAGCCCAGCCGTCGTTATTGCTCTCACCACCGGGAAAGACCGGCGCGATGTACACCCCGCGCACCGCGTCGGGCAGCTCGTTGGTGTCCATAAAGCTATAATTATCCCCGCCGAAGGTCGCAATGCCCGTGTCCAGCGGCGCGATGCTGGCCGCGTTCGCGTATTGCGCGGCCTCGAAGCGGCTGTTGACGGCGGTGACGCTTATCGTGCTGCTGTAGCGCGCGGGGGCGCGCGGCGGCCTGGGCTGCTTGCCCTGCTTATTCGCCGCTGTCGAGTCATTGCCTGCCGCCGCCACGACCAGCGCGCCGTGGGCGTACAGACTCTCGAACAGCAGACGCAATCCTTCTTCAAGTTGCGTGAGCAGACGTGTAACGCCGCCAAGCTGCGAGCCGGGCCAGGAGCGATCTTCAAACCAGATATAGGGCAGGCGCCGGATATCTGGCATGACGCCCAGGCTGAGGTTAATAACCAGGCGGCGAATCGTGCCTGACACCAGTTCTTGTTCCAGGTCAGTCAGGGCCGCGAAGAGATTGTAGAGGTCACAGCAGCCGTAATCGTTGAGAATGCGCACCAGGCGAATGCGCACCTGGGGCGCGATGTCGCGAATAATGCCCGCGACAAACAGACCGTGATCCGGCATAAAATAATAGCGAGGTTCGCCGTAAAAATCGCGGCCTGTGCGCACATCGTTGCTCACCGGGTAACGATCATATTCAATCTCAAAAAGTCCGTTTTCGCTGCGCAGATCGCTGGCCAGGCGTTGTAAAAGCCAGTTGCGCCGGAACTCCGGGCGCGTGGCCGAACTGCGAATGCGGTCACTGTGGTAAGCCGTATCCAGGACCGCCACCACCACATCTTCAGTGCCGGTGGGGTGCAGCGGCGCGATCTGATCGATCAGAGAAAAATGCCAGCCGGTAGGCAGATTCTCCGAGCCTGGCTGATCCAGCGCCGGCGCGGGCCGTGGTGGTAGCGCCGGGCCGTTGTCGTTGTAGAAGACCGGCGTGGCCGCGACCAGCCAGTTCGGCATCACCGCCAGCAGCGCCAGACCTTCCTGCGCCAGTTGTTCCAGGTGAGCCTGGAGGTACGAAAGAGCCAGCGGCGTAGGATCAGTCAGCGTGGGATCAGTGTGCCGAACGTGAAAGAAGAGCGCCAGCGAAGGTTGCGGCCTGTGCAGGCCAAACAGAAAAGAGCGCCGGCGTACAGGTGGCATGCCGGGTGTCCCCTGCCAGCGTCCACCAGTACCGTAGTGTTCCAGGGTCAACTGATACGCCGCCAGAAACGTATTCAGCGTCACGCGTATCTGCTCAATCAGCGCCTCCTGAATCTCCTCCGCCGGCTTGCGTTTCAGTCTGACCACCACCACCAGCTCTCCTGGTATCCAGTAGAAAAGACTATCGGGTGTACCCATCATTTCCGAGGCAGTGCGAGACATGCATGAATTCCCTCCCTATCCGCAAAAATAAAAATGCCCATCATGGGCGAGGTGTGGGTGCCTGACAGGATTGTAAATAGCACCATCTACATTTTTTGATGCAAGCATTATAACTGAAGCGGCCTGGTAAGGCAATCCTGCCATATGCCATAATGGAGAGACATTCTGTCTTGAGGAGCATTTTGATGTCTACACTACCCACGCGTCTCTCTCAGACGTTGATAGAGCTGGTTGGTTTGCCCGCTGTTTCGGGGCAGGAAGGGCAGGTGCGGGCGTACCTGGAGCGGCGCCTGGCGGCCCTGGGGCTGTCGGCGCAGGTGGATGAGGCGGGCAATCTGATTGCCACGCTGCCGGGGGAGGGTCAGCCGGTTTTGCTCAATGCCCATATGGATCGTGTGCCGCCCGGTCTGGGACATACACCCATTCTGCGCGAAGGAGTGCTCTACAGCGATGGAACGACCAACCTGGGGGCCGATGACGCCGCTGGCCTGGCGCTTCTGCTGGAACTCGTCACCCGCATTCTTGAGGAGAAGTTGCCGCATCCACCGCTGGTGCTTGTTTTTACTGTGCAGGAAGAGGTGGGTCTGCACGGGGCCAGCGCTTTTGATCCCGCGCCCTGGGGGGCCAGGGACGGTATTGTTTTCGACAATGCCTTTGAAGCTGGCGTGGTGGTAGCGCGGGGCGCGACCTATATCGCCTTTAACGTCGAGCTGAGCGGGCGCACCGGGCATCCAGGCAAGGATCTGGCGCAGACCGTCAACGCGCTGGAGATCTTTCGCGCGGCTCACTATCCGCATGGTTCGCTGGCCCGGGATCAGACGCGCATTCTCATTGGACGCGTCTCCGCTGGTAGCGCGCGCAATGCCGTGCCCGCGAGTGTGCTGATCGAGGGAGAACTGCGCAGTTTTGAACCGCCAGAGGTGCGCCAGCGCTATCTCCAGGAGATTGAGCAGGCGTTTGTCGAGGCAGCGCGCCAGTTCGGCGGCAGCGCGCGTGTCACCTTCGATCCTCACTGTACCAGCTATAGCGTCGATGAAGATGAGCCGCTGCTGCGCCTGTACGGTGACGTGCTGGCCCGGCGCGGCGAGTCCCTGCGCCTGCGTCCGACCTTTATTGGCAGCGATGCCAGCGCCTTCCGTCCGCGCGTCAGAGTCTTCACCCTTTCCACCGGTGTCGTCAACGAGCATTCCACCGAGGAGTATGTCCCGCTGGCTCCTCTGGGGGTGCTGGTCGAGGATGTGCTGGAGGTTTTGCGCCTCTATCGCGTGTAGCTGGCCGGGGGTGACTGTTTTGGCTCATTCTGCCATCAGCATTGGCTGTTTTTGTGGATAGCGCGACCTGCTACAATCGCTAAAACGCATGTTTGAGAAGGGACAGCCTTGTTATGATGAAGATCGAGCCGATTACTTTGACGGGTCGCGTGGCACGCCTGGAGCCGCTGCGTCTGGAGCACGCTGCTGATCTGTACGCGGCTCTGCGGGACCATCCTGGCCTCTGGAGGTACATGCTGACCAGGCAGCCGCGAACCCTGGATGAGATGCAGCAGCTCATCGCCGCGACTCTCAAGAAGCAGGAGGCCGGGGAATGTCTGCCTTTTGCCATTATTGATCTTGAGCGGGGCTGTGCTGTTGGCGAAACGCGCTATCTGAACATCGTCGCGCACGATCACGGCCTGGAAATCGGGAGCACCTGGCTGACTCCTGACGTACAGCGCACTGGCCTTAACACGGAATGCAAATATATGCTGCTCTCCCATGCCTTTGAGACGCTCGGGGCTATTCGTGTGCAGTTGAAGACGCATCACAATAACCTGCAATCGCAGCAGGCTATTGAGCGCCTGGGCGCGGTCAAAGAGGGCATCTTGCGCAATCACATGATTATGCTCGATGGCTCCTATCGCAACTCCGTCTACTACAGTATTATTGTCAGCGAGTGGCCGCAGGTCAAAGCGGGTCTGGAAGCGAAAATGCGCCGCGCCAGCTAGCCGTGTCCCATTCGCCAGCGCTTATTCTGCATGGCTCTTCGCAGAGAAAGGAGGCTTTTGATGAAACAGGTATCCACCAGGGGGCATTTTTGCGCCTTTTTATCATTGTCAACCTTTTTCTGTAGAAAGGATCATTTTCATGGGATTAAGCGCTCGTACTATGCTACGGTTGCACGTCGAAGCTGTCTGGGGAGTCAAACTCCCGCCTCTTGAAGAGAACGATCTTACGCTCCTGCCAGAAAGTTCGCTGCCAGACTGGCGGCTTTACATGGCCGAGCTGAGCACGGAACGCCTCTTGATCTGGCGTCCTGGTCTCTCTTCCTCCGAGCGTGCGGATCTGCTGGCCCGCCTGGCCGAAGTCCAGCGTTCGCCCGCCGACATTCCGCCGCCACAGGGCATCAGCCGCGAAGTCGCTCTGCGCCTGGATGCCGCGCCGGTTATCGATCTCGCGTCCGCCAGGCAACGCGCCTGTCTGCTTGGTCCTGGCGATTACGCGCTCCTCGAAGCATTCTGGCCCGGCGAGGCCGCGAAAATGCTGCGCCCGGAGCCGCAGCCGCTGCTCGGCGTCATTGTTGATAGACGCCTGCTCACCCTGGCCCACAGCTCGCGCCGCACTGTTGAGGCGTGCGAACTGGGCATCGATACCCTGCCAGAAGCGCGGCGCCGGGGCTATGCCCTGGCCGCCACCGTGGCCTGGAGCGCGAGCATTCAGGCAGAAGGGCTGGTACCTATCTACAGTGCCTTCGCCGCCAACACGGCCTCCCTGCGTCTCGCGTATGCCGCTGGCTATCGTCAGTTCGCCCGCGCCATTATGCTGAAATAAAGAAAGGTTTCCGCAGATGGGGAAAGCAGGGGCGTACCCGGCTACACGCGGTCTATTCCTGCTTTTCTCCACGCTAACCCATAAGTGTGAGAAGGACACATTCGGGCATAAAACGCGGCTTTTCTGTGTTATCTTATACGAGAAATTTCGTTCAATCTACATGAACGGGTGAGGATAGAATTGCTATGGCGAAGATATATGATGTTGCGATAATTGGTTCAGGGCCATCGGGGTATACCTCGGCCATTTACGCGGGGCGCGCGAATTTGTCGGTAGTGATGTTCCAGGGGTATGAAACGGGCGGGCAGTTGATGCAGACGACCGATGTTGAGAACTATCCCGGCTTCGAGGAAGGCATTCTGGGGCCGGATATGATGGAGAAGTTTGAGGCTCAGGCCCGGCGCTTCGGTACAGAGATGTTGACTGAAGACGTGTTGTCCGTCGATTTTAGCCGGCGGCCTTTCACCCTGGTGTCTGATTCCGGGGAGTACCAGGCGCGCGCGGTGATCATCTCGACCGGAGCCAGTGCCCAATGGTTGGGGCTGCCCAGCGAGGAGCGTCTGAAAGGACGTGGAGTGAGCGCCTGTGCGACCTGTGACGGCTTTTTCTTCAAGGGCAAAGCTGTCGCGGTGGTTGGTGGTGGTGATACCGCCATGGAAGAGGCAAACTTCCTGACGCGCTATGCCTCTCATGTCACCGTGATTCATCGGCGCAACAGTCTGCGCGCCAGCAAAATCATGCAGGACCGCGCCATGAAAAATCCCAAGATCAGCTTTATCTGGGAGAGCGAAGTGGCCGAAGTGCTGGGCGAGGAAGAGGTCAAAGGTCTGCGCCTGCGCAACGTGCAGACGGGCGCGGAGCAGGTCTTGCCGGTGCAGGGGCTGTTCCTGGCCATTGGTCACAAGCCCAATACCGATCTGTTCAAAGGCATCA
>DASZXF010000257.1:0-6594 GCA_035546055.1 Ktedonobacteraceae bacterium | reverse complement strand
GACGGGGATTTTGCTCAATCCCCGGGCCAGCGCGACCTATACGCGGGAGCAGGCGCTTTGCCTGGCCAGCGCGACGGCTTCGGCCCTGGCTCGTCTTGAAGCTCATGGCCTGGCGCACGCCGATATCGCGGGGGGCAATGTCGTGCCGTCCTCTGACAGATCGCAGATCCAACTGCTCGACCCAGAGTGTATGTATATGCCCGGTATGCCTCAGCCGCAGAAGATGAGCCAGGGCACGCCCGGCTATCAACATCGGCACCTGGACGCCCATGGACAGTGGTGCCCGGAAGGCGACCGCTTCGCGGGCGGCATTCTCCTGGCGGAGATGCTGGCCTGGTGGAATCCTCGCGTGCGGGCGCGCGTGGCCGATGATGCCGAGACGGTCTTTCGCCCCGAAGAACTCCAGGCACATAGCACACCATGTCTGCAAGCGGTACGCGATACGCTCTATACGCTCGATGCTCGATTTTTGGAGCTGTTCGACCAGGCCTGGCTCTCGCGCTCGCTGGCGGATTGTCCGCCCTTGCATGCCTGGGCTTCGGCGCTATCCACTCTCTCTGTGGCATAAAAATTGCCGCCAAGAGATCGTGTCTTTTATGTCAATATATTCGTTCTTATAAGGTGAGAACAGAAAAAGATCAAAAATTGCGTCACGTTTTTTTATCCAAAAAAGTTCCAGGAGAAAATGAAAGCTAATTCCTGTCAAATTTCACTGTGGCCATCTGTCTTAATAGAAAAGGGGATATTTATCACTCTTGGGGCTGCGTGAAACGGTTCTTTCTCGCTCCTTCCTTTGCTGATAAAAGCGGCAAAGATATCCTGTGATAGCTTCCTCGCGGGAACTGGAGGGTCTTCCCCCCGTCCAGATTTATCTCGCGCTTGATTTTTCAAATTGTTGTTTTGTAGCATGCATGGGACACATACAAGAGTGTCTTAAAAAGCAAGGAGGATTCCTTATGGGTTACGGCGATCAGGTTGGCGGCCATACCAGTGCAATGACTGCGCAGGCACAGCAGTTCATCCATCAGGCCGACCAGTTCACTTCTCAGCTGTCGTCGATTACCAGCGCGGTCAGCGCACTGGCGAGCGAGTTTTACGGCAACGGCTCTGTTGCGTACCAGAATGCTATGGCGAAATGGAATCGCGATGCCAAGGCGATTGTGGCCGACCTTGAGGGTCTCAGCCATCAGTTGAAGGGCAGCTCGCAGGCATTGACCCAACTCGATACCGACCTGGCCAGGGCATTCAACGGTTTCGGCGGCTAGGACACCTGATCTTTTCTTCGCTTGCTGGAGTCAGCCATCTCCAGCAAGCGGGGAGACGCGCGGAGAACCGATCATGCAACAAACTGTGCTGATAACCGTGCAGGGCACACGGCGCAGACTGGACATCGAATTGCCTGGTGACATCCCCATCAATGATCTCATCCCTCTTCTTCAGGAGATGTGCAATACTCCCGCCAGACTCGCGGCGAACGCCAGGCCGGAGAAAACGTTCTGGACGCTGTACCTGTCCTCTCTCGCTCAATCGCTGAAAGGAACGCAGACGCTTTTAGAGGCTGGCGTGCTCGATGGAGATGTCCTGCTCTTACAGGCGAGCGATGCTTCACCTAAGAAACCAGTGCAGACCGGGAAGCGAGATTTTGCTCGCACCATCCAGGCCAGCGAGCAGACGGGAATGATTGGGGTTGAGTGGAAAAAAAGCTGGCCAATCTAGAAGGGAAAAAGACGATGAGAGGAACAACCTTTTACCGCCCGGCACGGGTCTATCCCCCTATTTTGCCAGCGGACGAGATCGTGGTCAGTGCTCCGCCGGTTGTCCAGCCTCTCCAGAGCGGTCCGATGGCCTGGCTCCAATATGTCCTGCCCTCTGTGGGTATGCTGGGTTCGGCAGTCTTTATTTTTGCCTTCCACACCAGCCTGCTGATGATCATTGCCGGCAGTTCCATCGCTGTCTGCTCCGTTGCTTCAGGAGTCTTGATGGGCGTGATGCAGCAGCGTTCGACGAAAAAGCAGCGCCACCAGCAGCGCGCGAGCTACCTGGAATACCTGGCGCAGTTGCGCAAACGCCTGCTCTTTCTGGCCAAAGAACAACGCCTGGTCGATGCGCGTCTCTATCCCGCCGGCGAGGAGCTGGTGACACGCGTGGAGGAGCGCACCTATCTGTGGGAGCGCCGTCCGGGCGATAGCGATTTTCTCTCGGTGCGCATCGGTACCGGTCCCGGCCCGCTCTGCTGCCATCTGCACATGGATCAGAGTCGGCAGGATTTTATGGTGCAGTTTATTCCCGAACTGCGCGCGCAGGCCGAGTCACTCATCAATGAATACAGCTACCTCGATGATCTCGCGGCTACGATTCCGCTGCGCCAGTTTAGCGTGCTGGCGATTACCGGGGAGAAGCAGCACACGCGCGCGCTGACACGTGCGCTGCTGGCGCAGGCGGTGGCGAATCACTCGCCTGACGATGTGCGCTGCCTGGTCTATTTTCCGCAGGAGCAGACGAAGAACTGGGAATGGCTCAAATGGCTCCCCCATACGCGGCGGTTGCGCCAGGTCAAGGCGGAAAAAAGACATGCGCCTGAACAGCGCAATCTGCTGGCCAGTACGGCCCAGGACTTTCGCCTCTTGCTGACCCAGCAGATGAAGCCGGAGGTGGAGCGCCGTCATCGCCTGCTTGAGGAGGCGGAAGGCAATTTCCAGACGGAGCAGGCGCTGGCGGCAAAGGTGGCCCTGCCCCATCTGTTCATTATTCTGGATGGCTTCTCACCCACCTCTTCGCTGGAAGAGATACCTGAACTGGAAGAACTGCTCAATGAGAGTCCGGTGCTGGGTCTGACGACGATCTGTCTGGTTGATGAGATTAGCCAGGAGCCAGCGCAGGTGCAGGCGCGTATCTCGCTGACCCAGGCCGGCGGGGTGGATTTCCAGGAATTGAATTATGGAGGCCGGCGCCTGGAGGGTTTGCTGCCCGATGCGCTGGATCTTGAATACTGCGAACGCCTGGCACGCAGTCTGGCACCGATTACCCTGGCCGAGGCCGGCGCGCAACAGGATATCTCAGCCGATATCCGCCTGCTCGATCTGCTGGACATACCGGCGGCAGATAAGCTTGAACCCACGCAGTCCTGGCGTCCCCAGGAGCGAGCGGACATGCTGCGCGTTCCGCTGGGACAGCGGGCCGATGGTCGCATGATCTATCTCGACCTGAAGGAAGCGGCGGACCAGGGTATGGGTCCACACGGCCTGATTGTGGGAGCGACCGGTTCCGGCAAGAGCGAACTCCTGCGCACCCTGGTGACGGGTCTGGCGATCAGGCACGATCCGCAGACGCTCAACTTTGTGCTGGTTGACTTCAAGGGCGGCGCCTCGTTCGCCGACTTTGGCGCGCTGCCCCACGTGGCCGGCATTATCACCAATCTGCAAACCGATACCACGCTGATTGAGCGCGTGTACTCTTCCCTGGCGGGTGAGCAGCAGCGCCGCCAGAACATGCTGCATGACGCGGGCAACCTCGACAACATTAAACAGTATCACGCCATGTGGCAGGCACATCCTGAGATGGAGCCGATGCCCCACCTGGTCATCATTGTTGACGAGTTCGCGGAACTGATCGCCAGCCAGGCGGATTTTCTGGACCTCTTTGTGACGATAGGCCGGGTCGGACGCAGCCTTGGGCTGTACCTGCTCTTTGCCACTCAGCGCCTGGAGGAAGGACGCATTAAGGGTCTGGAGAGCCATCTGCGCTACCGCATCTGTCTGCGTACTTTTAGCGCCACGGAAAGCAAAACCGTGCTGGGCAAGGATGACGCGTACTATCTGCCCTCTGTCCCCGGCGTGGGCTATTTCAAAGTTGACGCCGATATCTACGAATTTTTCAAAACGGCCTTGATTTCGGTCCCCTACGTCCCCTGGCAGGAGCAGACCTCCCTGGAGAGTAAAGTTCGCCTCTTTGCCCCCGATGGCAAGTTGCTCCACTATCAGGCCGCCAATGCCAACGAGGCGGAGCCAAGCGACCTGCTCACGGAAATGGATGTGGTCATCAAACACCTGGCCCGCGCAGGTCAGGAACTGGCCGGGGCACGCAACCGGGAGACCGTCCACCAGGTCTGGCTGCCGCCGCTGGAAAAAGCCCTGCCGCTGGGCAAGGTGCTGCAAAAGTATCAGCGCCCGGACCTGGATGGCGGCCACTGGACCACGCCGCCGCCCTTCGGCGAGCTGCGCGTCCCCGCTGGCCTGGTAGATATGCCCTTGCAGCAGGCGCAGGAAGCACTCTGGCTCGATTTCTCCGGCATCGGCGGCCACCTGGCCCTGGTGGGCGCCCCGCAATCAGGCAAAAGCACCTTCCTGCGCACACTGATCACCGCTTTTATGATCACTCACTCGCCCTATGATGTCCAGTTCTATTGTATTGACATGGGCGGCGGTCTGCTGCGCGTCTTCGAGCGCGCTCCCCACGTGGGCGCGGTCTGTGGCAAAGCTGAACGCGATAAGATCAGGCGCGTCATTCGCCAGATGCGCAAAGTCATTGAAGAACGCGAATTTGTTTTCCGCGAACACGGCATTGACAGCATGACGACCTTCCGCGAAATGCGCCAGCGGGGTCAACTGGCGGACGTGCCGTTTGGCGATGTCTTCCTGATTATTGACAATTTCGCGCAATTTTTCCAGGAGTTCGAGCCACTTGAGCCTGAACTGATGGAAATCGTGGCCAGTGGACTGACCTATGGCGTTCACCTGATCCTCGCCACGAACCGCTGGGCCGAGATTCGCAGCAAGCTGCGCGACAACATCGGCACACGCCTGGAGCTGAGACTGAACGATGTGATGGAGTCGGACCTGGGGAAAGCGGTCGCTTCGGCCATTCCCGTCGGCGTGCCGGGTCGCGGCGCGACCAGGGAGAAGCTTCATTTCCAGGTTGCCCTGCCCATGCTTGACACCCAGGTGGCTCAGGAAGGACGCGGAGCGCTGGCTCAGGAGATGCTCAATGAACTTGTGCAGCGGGCGCGCAGTTCGTGGAAAGGCGAGCCTGCGCCGCCGGTCCACATGCTCCCCACGCTGGTCAACTGGGAAGAATTGCCGGTGCCTTCCGCCACTCAGCCGGAAGGGGTACCGCTCGGACTGGAGGAATTTCGTCTCAGCCCGCTGTACATCGATCTGCTGGGCGCCAATGGTCCCCATTTTATCATCCTGGGGGACACCGAATGCGGCAAAACCTCGCTCATGCGCGCCTGGATGCGCGGCATTGAGCAATACTATAAGCCGGGTAAAGTATCCTTTGCCGTTATCGACTATCGCAAACGCCTGCTGGATCTCGCGGAGAGCAAGCATCTGTTGATGTACGCGTACAACGCGCAAACCGTCACGGCCTGCATCGGCAACCTCAAGGTCGACCTGGACAGACGCCTGCAAAATATGTCAGATGTGCCGCTCAGTGAGCTGCGCAAGCCACAGGCCTGGACGGGACGCCATTACTTCCTCTTCGTGGATGATTATGAGACACTCCTGGGCAGCGGCGGTAATCCGCTGGCGCCCCTGGTCGATCATCTGCTCGCGGGGTACGATATCGGCTTTCACCTGGTCCTGGCGCACCGGGTCAGCGGAGTCGGACGCGCCAGCTTTGAGACAGTCTTCCAGCGTCTGCGTGAGATGGGCACGTCCGCGATTATCATGAGCGGCGATCCCATGGAGGGCAAAATTCTCTATGGTCAGGGCGCCAGTCTGATGCCCGCCGGGCGTGGCTACCTGGTGCAGCCCAGGCACCCGCCGATACTCATTCAGGCCGCACTTGCTCAACCAGCGTATGCTGTCTAGAAATAACGCTGCACAAAAGCAGCACGTGTTCTGTCAGCAGCCGGCCCATGCTGGCTGCTGACAGCAGGAAAAGCGAAAAAGGAACCTTCTTCGCCCAAACATCTGTCAAGTTTCGTCCCGCGTATCGGTCTTTTATATAGGGGGTCTTTCATCAGACTCACGGCAGAGGAGGCGCCCAGGCCAGCTCCGGTCCGCTCCATCTCTGCGGATTGCCACAGCAGGCAGCGCTGATGAAGGACAGGAAACGATACGAAGAGTAGTACACAGGTACGACTGCTGTATTTCTGTTCAAAGGAGAAAAGAGTATGGGGACAGACAACGTTAAGATTAGTCCAAGCCAGCTCCAGGGCCATGCCCAGACCGCGCAAACGGGCGCGAGCAACACAACAAGCCTCAGCAATGACATGGGCACAGCGATTTCCAATCTGGTCACAAGTATGAACAGTGTACCGATTCTCTCCAACACCAGCTCGGCTCTGGAAACCTTTAGCACCGGCTTGTTGGCCACCCTGGAGTGCTTTGCCCTGGGCATGTCGGTCATCAATCAAGGTCTGGCCATCGCCGCTACGGATTTCAAGAGCCTGGACTCATCGCTGGCCAGCACCTTTGAGGCGCTGGAAGGCCAGATAACCTACTACACGGGCTATGGCACCACTTTTGTCATGCCAACCGTGACCACTTCCACGTTCAAATTTGCCGCCGTGACGGCCTCTTTCTCCGCGCCCAAGCCACACCATAGCTTCTGGGGCGGCGTTGGCAGCTTTTTCTCCCATCACTGGAAGCC
>DASZXF010000256.1:0-1739 GCA_035546055.1 Ktedonobacteraceae bacterium | reverse complement strand
CGCGCCCGGCTGGCGGCGTCCGATCTGCTCAATGAATTGCACATGCCGCCAGGTTTGCGCGCTCAACTGACCGGTGTTGTCGTAGCTGGAGCCGCGCCACTGGGGAGCGCTGGCGGGCAACTGGTTCCATTGCTTGCAGGCCACCTCGCAGGCTTTACAGCCGATACACAGGCTGGTGTCGGTGAAAAAGCCAACCGCCGGACGTGATGGCAGCGCTGGCTCCTTGCGCAGCGGACTGATGATGCGCGGCAGGTTGATCGTACCTCTCTCTTTCACGGCAGGCGTCCCTTCTTGATGTCGCACATAAAGGCCTTGGCCTCTTCAATGCTCACATTCGGCTCAAGCACCATATGGGCCAGGTCGTTGGTAATGCTGCCCCGGACTTTGCCCTGGAAGCCCCAGTGGAAGGGGAGGCCGATCTGGTGAACGATGCGCCCGCCCACGCTCAGGGGCCGCATACGCCGCGTGACCATGGCGCGGGCTTCGATTTCGCCGCGCGGGGTGCTGACGGTCAGCCAGTCGCCATGAGCGATGCCCCGCTCGGCGGCGAGTTCCGGGCTGAGTTCGACGAAGAGGGATGGTTGCAGGGCGTTGAGCCAGGGCAGCCAGCGCGTCATGGGACCGCTGACGTGGTGCTCGGTCAGTCGGTACGTGGTGATAACGATGGGATAGCGCTCGTCTCCCGGTGGCGTCAGCCGGTTGTCGGCCCGGTTGCGGAAGTAGAGCGCGGTCGGGTTGCTCTGCTGGCGGTACATGGCGTTCCTGACCGGCGTTTCAATCGCCTCATAGTGTGTGGGCAGCGGACCATCCTTCAGGCCCTTGGGCACAAAGAGCCAGGCTTTGCCATCGGGCTTCATGATGAAGGGATCGCGCCCGGAAAGCGCGTCCATGCCACGCGCGCCCGGCGGCGGCGTGTAGTCCGGCGGTTTGTTCAACTGGAAATCGGGCACGTCGTAGCCGGTCCACTTTTGCTCCTGCGCGTCCCACCAGACGTACTTTTTGCGCTCGGACCAGGGCTGACCATCCGGCGCCGCCGAGGCGCGGTTATAGAGAATGCGCCGGTTGGAGGGCCAGGAAAAGCCCCAGCCCAGGAAGGTAGCGCCCTCTGGATCGCGCGCCGCCGCCCGGTTGTTGTCCGGCGCGGGATAGACGCCGCTGTAGATCCAGGAACCGCAGGCTGTGCTGCCATCGTCCTTGAGAGCAGTAAAACCGGCCACGTGGGGCGCCTCAAGCAGACTGTATGGCTGCGGGTGCTCTGGCGTCTTGACATAATATCCATTGATCTCCTTGAGAATCAGGAGGTCGTCGGGTTCGTCCTTGATGCGCCATTGGGCCTGGACGGTGGGACGCTCGTAGTCCCACTGGAGCGCCTGCATGGGGCGATCTTTGGGATCGGTGCTCCCGGCGTACAGCTCTTTCAGACGTTTGCCCAGGTGGTAGATGAACCACAGATCCGAGCGCGCGTCACCGGGGGGATCGATGGCTTTATCGCGCCATTGCAGCAGGCGTTGTGTATTGGTAAAGCAGCCTTCCTTCTCCGTCGAGGCGGCGGCTGGCAGCAGGAAGACCTCCGTCTTGACCGTGGTCGGGTCGACCGGTTCCGGTCCCTTGTGCCAGAAGGCGGCGGACTCCACTTCGTAGAGGTCGCGCACCACCATCCAGTCGAGTTGCTCAAGAGCCTGGCGCTGCATCCTGGCGTTGGTGCTGCCGGCAGCTGGATTCTGACCCAGGAGGAAGTA
>DASZXF010000255.1:0-5867 GCA_035546055.1 Ktedonobacteraceae bacterium | reverse complement strand
GCCTCTATGCAATACTCGCTGCTCGAAAGAAAGAGCGCGAGCGTGCCCTGGCTGATCGGAGAGGGTGAGCAAATCCCCCTCGGCCACCGGACCGCTGACCTTACATCTCGCGCGTCCGTAAATGGTGACTAGCAGGCGTTCCTCGCCATCGCGGATCTCCGCGCCCGAAACAACACCTAAGAGCAGACGTTCATTCTCTCGCCTGGCCTGGACAACTCGATGCCCGGTCGAGGGTACATACGCGACCAGCTCGCCGAGAGAGAGCTGTTCTGCGGATACACATTCTTCAACCAGCACATGCACATGCCCCGGAGCCTGCTCTCTTTTCTTCTCCAGCATGATGTCCAGCACAGCCTCTCTGTCCTCTTCCTCGTCCCGCCTGATTTCTTGCTCAATCTCCTCATCTCGCTCCTCGTCCCGCCTGATCTCTCGCTCAATCTCCTCATCTCGCTCCTCGCCTCGCCTGATCTCCTGTCCTATGTGTTTGATCTGCTCGGCGGTGGTCGCCAGCGAGGGAAAGACGTGACGCAGGTCGTGGGTAACCTGCCAGGATGCATCACGCCGCTGAAGCAGGGCCAGGGGCGCATAGTGATGGCGGATACCCAGCGGGGGCTGCGCCGCTGGCTCTTTCTCATTGGCTGGCCAGGCGACGGTGGCGCTCAGAGTACGCGCCGGCAGCAGCCAGTAGTCTCCGGTAACATACATCTCCCCGGACGAGAAACGGACCTGGATGCCCTGCTCCAGATCCAGCCAGGTGTCCTCCTTGAGCAGTTGACTCCCATCGTCAGCCAGCGGCGCCAGCTCACTGGCACGCTGATCCCAGCGACGTATAAAAAGGGGGCCGGCATGCTGGCTGATGAAGGCGTCGATGCGCGGTGAGGGCTGTCCCGCGAGAGTAAAACGACGATTGGTAAAGTCTGGCCGGTCGATGATTTTGTAAAGTGGCGGCGCCAGGCCCAGTAACTCCGCTTCACGGTCAACAAACTCTACCCAATCTCCGGGACGCAGTTGTGCCTGATCGCGCAATTGTTCGCCCAGCGTGACGACGAAGCGGGCCAGCCCTTCCCGCGCTTCCAGGCGGGTCACCTCACTCAACGCAAAGACGTGTGAGCCATTCTCACGCGACCATTTAAAGGTGGGCGCTGTCTCGCTCCCGCTTCCGCGATGGATTTCGATCCGGTAAAGCTGATTGCCCAGGGCGGCATCCGGGTTGTGGCGAACGCTCAGACTCCCCCGCATCTCGGAAGCTTCCACCAGCGCCTGCCATTCAGGAAGTTCAACCACATTCTCATGGGTAAGCTGGCGCTCACGCAAATGTTCGGCGCTGATGGGCAGTAACTTGACCTGCCAGACCGTTTGCAGGCGAGTCGTGGTATCGATCCCCTCCAGGGCGATTTCCCGCAGATCGGGGTCATCCAGAGAAGTGACATGGCGCGCCCATACGTCGAGATACGCCAGAAGATGCGCTCCAGGAGAGGCCGGAACCGTCCCGCCTGGATAATCGGGCTGGGTGGAGAAGAGGCAATCCTGCTCATTTTCACACAGCATACCATGCACATAATAGCGACCAGAGCTGATATGAAAATCGCAGGCGCCAGGCAGGGCTGCCGCGTTTTCTCCCTTTCCCTGCATCTCCTCACTTTCAAGCTGGTTAATCCTGAAGCCCGCGCTCGCCTGGGAAATACCGGCTGGACCGATCAGGTCAGCAAGCGCCTCCTCCAGTTGATAGTTCCAGATGGCCGCCTGCTCATTCCAGTCAGCATCCAGTTGAACCCGTCCCTGCTGAGCATACACGGCCTTGTAATGCTTCTGTGGGGCAAATGTCAACCTGGAGAAATCGCCTTTCATAATCAAAAACCCCTTTTGTGTGATCTTCTCTGTTGTCTACACCTTGCATAGAAAAAGATATAGCATAGCATTTGCGTTATTACAAGCTTTGCCCCTGGCAGGCCAGGTCGCGTGAAGCAAGGTTTAAAGCGGCTTTAGCCCACTTGACAAACGGCTTGACTAGAACTTGACCAGCGGCCTGACCATAACTTGACCGGGCCGTGACATTCTTTTTCCTGCTTCATTCAACTACACTGCCGATAGCACCAAAAGAATCGCTAACGCTTCAGCGAGGAAAGCTGACGCGTTACACAGCAAGCGCTGGACTATGGACTGTTTCCTGGCTGCGCGGGTTTGTCCCCAGAAAGAGGCAGCGACCGCGCCAGGACAGGCGTTTTCAGACGTAAGAAGTATTTGTCAAAGAAAGAGGTTAAGCTGTGCCTTCTGTTCCACCTCACACCTATCCAGGTGTCTACATTCAGGAACTGCCCGGCGGAGTACGCACAATTACTGGAGTTGCCACCTCCATCGCGGCCTTTATTGGCCGGGCTGCGCGGGGTCCAGTCAATGAACCTACCATGATCAATTCCTTTGCCGACTTCGAGAACATCTTCGGTGGCCTCTGGTCGCAGAGCGCACTTGGGCAGATGGTGCGCGATTTCTATCTCAATGGTGGCAGCCAGGCCATCATTGTACGACTGTATCACGCGGATGCGCCCGCGCCCGCGCCGGCGTCCGGCACTGGTAAGGGCGCGGAATCGGGCACGGCAAACACGCCATCCACGCCTCCCAAAACCACGGCGACACTTAACGCCGACACGCTGCCGCTGGCGGCGAGCAATCCTGGTTCCTGGGGCAACTACCTGCGAGCGCGCATCGAGAGCGTCAATGTTCAGGGCATCGGGGCGCGTTACGGCCTGAACGATACCGATCTCTTCACCCTCACGGTTACCGATACCAGAACAAACACGACCGAGATCTTTCGCAACGTCTCGTTCCAGCCGGGTTCCCAGCAGGTCGATAAAGTGCTGGCCATGCAGTCGTCCCTGGTACGTGTGCCCGCTGGAACAGTTCTACCCGGTGTTCCTCCTAAAGCTCATGGTGCTCCGGCGAAAGGCAAATCTATCTGGGAAGATGATGCGGCCAGCAGCGGCGTGCAGTCCAAAGATGCCGCCACTGACGGAAGCGCGCTCACCAGCGATGATTTTATCGGCAATGGCACCGCCAGTAACAAGACAGGCCTCTATGCCCTGGAACGCGTAGATCTCTTCAATTTACTGGCTCTGGCTCCTTATACTCCAGGCAACGATGTCGACGCGGGAGTCATCGCCGAAGCCGCCGCCTATTGTGAGCGGCGCCGGGCCATCCTCCTGGTAGACCCTCCCGGCACCTGGAACAACAAGGACCAGGCCAGAGCAGGTTTATCCAGTCTCGGCACCTCCAGCAAAAATGCTGTTCTCTATTATCCACGCTTGAGGCGCGCGGACTCGCTGGATGATTTTGTGCCCAGCGGGGCTATCGCCGGCGTAATCGCGCGTACTGATGTGACGCGCGGCGTGTGGAAAGCGCCAGCGGGGTTAGATGCCACGCTCACCGGTGTCTCTCGCCTCTCCGTCTCGCTCACGGATGCTGAGATTGGCGAACTCAACCAGCTGGGGATCAATAGCCTGCGTACCATGCCCGCCGCCGGTCCGGTGGTCTGGGGAGCGCGCACGCTTCAGGGTGATGATCGCCTGGAGTCGGAGTGGAAGTATCTCTCAGTTCGCCGCCTTGCGCTCTACATTGAAGAGAGCCTTTATGAAGGCACGAAATGGGTTGTCTTTGAGCCAAACAGCGAAACACTCTGGTCGCAAATTCGCCTGAACCTCGGCACATTCATGCGGGGTCTCTTCCGCCAGGGAGCCTTTCAGGGTCAGACCCCCCAGGACGCCTACTTTGTGCAGTGCGACAGTACCACCACGGCCCAGGCCGATATCGATCAAGGGATTGTGAACATCGTTGTTGGCTTTGCCCCGCTGAAGCCAGCAGAATTTGTGATTCTGAATATTCAGCAGATGGCGGGTCAATTAACGGCGTGAGCACTCGCGCCTGTGGAATAAGGAGTCAGTATGCCAGCCCCAGAGTTTAAAGGGAACCGCTACGATCCCTATAAAAATTTTAAATTCCGCGTTGTCATGGACGGCAAAACGGTCGCCGGTCTGAGCAAAGTAGGCGGTCTGACACGTACAACCCAGGTTGTCACGTACCGCGAAGGCGGCGATCCCAGCATTGTGCATAAATCACCTGGCCAGACCGAATATAGCGCTATCACGCTGGAAAGGGGAGTCACTCACGACCTGGCTTTTGAGCAATGGGCCAACAAGGTCTGGAATTATGAGACGGCTGGCCAGCCCGGCAAGGAGATGTCCCTCCAGGATTTCCGCAAGGATATTACGATTGAGCTGTATAACGAGGCCGGGCAGAAAGTAATTGCCTACCATGTTTTTCGCTGCTGGGTTTCAGAATATACAGCCCTGCCCGAACTGGACGCGAGCGCGAATGCGGTCGCGATCCAGAGCATCAAGCTGGAGAATGAGGGCTGGGAACGCGATACCAGCGTTCTTGAACCAGATGAGACAAAACTGCCTTGAACTGGTTAAAGCGGTCCAATGAGCTTGCCCGAAAGGAGCGCAAACGCTCTCATTTTCGGCCCATGGCGAAAGGCGTGGGAAGGTTTCTGCCTTCTCCATCTCCGCAGGCGGCCTGAGAAAAAGACTGGAAGAGCGGCGTTGCAGTGAGCATATGAATGAGACACTGAGAGATTTGCCTGCGCTATCGGCGCAGATGATTGTCACCGCCTGGGAACTCGGTCGGAACCGGCATCCCGTCGACCGAGCGTTGCTCTTGCTGGCTCTGGCCTGCCCTGCCCTTTCTCCAGCTTCTTTGAGCACGCTGACTGTAGGGCAACGCAATGCCTGTTTGCTCATCCTCCGTCAGCGGACGCTGGGAGTCAGTGCCGCCTGCCTGGTAGAGTGTCCTGCCTGCCAGACGCCGCTGGAATTTACGGTGGATACGACGACGCTGCTTGAACCAGCACCAGCGGCGATCACGGGCCAGGTAAGTATGCCTCACTGGCGCATAGATTACCGCCTGCCAACCAGCCTGGATCTGGCGGCAATTGCTAGTCAGTCCGCCCTGACCACCGCTCGCCGCCAGCTTATCGAACGCTGCATTACGCGCGTCGAGTGCGACGGCCAGGAACTGGAGACGCCGGCGTTACCCGAAACGGTCATCGGGGCGCTGGCCACGGCTATAGTTGAGCAAGATCCGCAGGTGGAGATGGCATTCAAGCTCTCCTGCTCGACGTGCGAACACCATTGGACAGGCGTCTTTGATATTGTCGCCTTTTTCTGGGAGGAGCTTGAGGTCCGGGCCAGGCAACTCCTGCAAGAGGTTCACACCCTGGCCAGCGCCTATGGCTGGCACGAAAACGCGATTCTCGCGTTAAGTCCCCTCCGTCGCCAGGCCTATCTGGAGTTGGTACGCTTATGACAGATCTTTTCTCGCATCTCGTAGCCCAGAGTCTGGGGATGGCTGGCGGCATTCGCCCGCTTATCGCCCCGCGCTTCGCCGCGCAGGCGTTGACTTTGCCCGCCCAGCTCCCGGAATGGGAAGAACAAACGCGGACTGCGCCGGTAGAGTCTTCCTCGGCCCGGCTGGAGGATGCTATCCCCGCGCCCGCTCAGACCAGGCCAGCCATGCTTCCGCGCGAGCTTGTCTCTGCTCATGCCCGGAAGGCCGTACTTCCGAAACTGCTCTGGCGAGAAGTCCCTGAATCTACCGCAACCAGCCGACTCCCTGAATCTACCGCAACCAGCCGACTCCCTGATCAATCTGCATCCATCGCCGAGCATCTCCCTGCTTCCATGCCTCCTTCTCGGCAACCCAACCATTCGGACCAGCTGCCAGGCCCGGAGACGCCTCCCTCTCGGCAACCCAACCATTCGGACCAGCTTCCAGGCCCGGAGATGCCTCTCTCACGACTGCCCAACCATTCGGAC
>DASZXF010000254.1:0-8656 GCA_035546055.1 Ktedonobacteraceae bacterium | reverse complement strand
GGGGATTGTGATTATTACCGCCGGTTTTAGCGAGACAGGCGCGGAAGGACGCCAGCGCGAGGAGACGCTGGTGGCACGCTGCCGCGAACGGGGCGTCCGTGTGATTGGCAGCAATTGCATGGGCCTCTACGTCCACGGTGCCAGGCTCAACGCCCTGGGCATGGTTTTCCCGCTGCCAGTTGGCCCGATTGGCCTGGTTTCGCAGAGCGGCAACCTGGGCATGTATTTCTATACCCAGGCCCACCTGGACGGTCTGGGCTTTAACACCTTCTTGAGCGTGGGCAATGCCGCCGATGTCAAGCTGCCCGAATATATTGAGTACCTGGCCAACGATCCCGACACCAGGGTCATCGCCTCCTATATCGAGGCCATCGACGAGACGACCCTGCAAGAAGTCACCCGCGAGATGCGGGCGCGCGGCAACTACAAGCCGGTGGTGATTTTCCTGAGCGGGGCCACGGAGGTCGGGGTGCGCGCCTCGCTGGCCCATACCGGCACCATCTCGCAGGTGCGTCCCGACAATGACACCAGCCTGCGCGGCAGCGGCGTGGTGCGCGTACTGCGCTCCGACGAACTCTTCCCCGTGGCCCAGGCTTTGGCCACGCAACCACCCACGCCGCAGGGCGGGACACGCATCGCGATTGTCAGTGACGGCGGCGGCAGCGGCGTGGCCAGCGGAGACGCGGCGGTACGCGCCGGCCTGGAGATTCCCATGCTGAGCGACGAGACGCAGCAGGCGCTACGCAAGCTCATGCCCGCCCGCGCGACCTCGACCAATCCTATCGACGTGGCCGGCGCGGCTGACGAAGATCCGCTCTCCTTTGCCTGGCTGACTGAGATCTGCCTGCAAGATCCCACAGTGGATGGCGTCTTGATCACCGGTCTGCTCGGCGGCTATCGCTGGCTGCTCTCCGAGGACTTTGGTCCCCGCGAGGAGGCCGCCGCGCGCGAACTGGGCCGCCTGGTGCGCGCCTACCAGAAGCCCGTGATTGTGCAGACCATCTACGCCCGCCATGACATTCCCGCGCTCAAGATCCTGCGTGAAGAGGGCGTACCCTGCTACGAGTCCATCGAAATCGCCTGCCGGGCCATGGCCGCGCTGTGCGAGGTCGGCCAGTTCCTGGCGCGCGACATCCAGCTCGCCCCGGTCAGCGGAGAAACGAGCACAGCCCACGAGTAGACAACCCCGGCCAGAGAGAGATCCATCGCATGAGAGCTGATCGTTTACTGACCATCGTGCTGCTGCTCCAGGCGCGGAAGCGCATGACGGCGCAGGAGCTGGCTCAACGCCTGGAGGTTTCGGAACGCACCATTTACCGCGACATCCAGGCGCTCAGCCAGGCGGGCATTCCGGTCTACGCGGAAGCCGGCACAGGCGGCGGCTACGCCCTCATCGAGCAGTACCAGACGCGCCTGACCGGGCTGACGCGCGCCGAAGTGCGCGCCCTGGTTCCCGCCCAGGCCGCAGGTCCGCTCCGCGCCCTGGGTCTGGGTTCAGCGCTGGATGCCGCGCTGCTCAAAATCGAGGCCGCGCTTTCGCCGCACTGGCAGGGCGATATCGACACGGTGAAGCGCTCCATTCACCTGGACTCCACCGGCTGGCTGTGGAACCACGAACCGCTGCCGTTCCTGCCGCTTCTACATGAAGCGCTCTGGTTGGGGCGGAAAGTGGAAATCGACTACAGACGCCACGACGGCCAGCTCCGCCAGCGCGTGGTTGATCCCTATGGCTTTGTGGCCAAAGCCACGGTCTGGTATCTGATCGGCGCCGTGGAGGGCCAGGTGCGCATCTTTCGCGCCTCGCGAGTGTGCGCCGCCAGCATACTGGAGGAAGCCAGCGAGCGCCCGCGCGCTTTCGACGTGCGAGCCTACTGGGAAGACTGGCATCGCTCTTTTGCCGCCGACTACACCCCCTACCCGGTCCGTCTGCGCCTCGCCCCACAGGGTTTGCAACAACTCTACGCGGAGGCCGACGAAACAGTGCGGCGCTCCATTCAGGAAGAAGAAGCCGCCGCTGACAGCCAGGGATGGCGTACCATCACCCTGGCCTTCAGTTCCCTGCCCCATGCACGCGCCATCATCATGAAAGCGGGCCACCTGCTGGAAGTTCTGGAGCCGCCAGAACTGCGCGCGGCCATCTACACCCAGGCCCGGCAAATAGCCGCCCTCTACGCAGAGGAATAAAGCCGCTACTCGTCCTACTCGAATCGCCGTACAAATAGAGCGGACCGCATGGATTAAAGGATATGATGGCGGTTTGCCAGCAGGTGCGGGATCGTCACCAGAGAAAACCCGCGCTCCTGCAAGCCGGTAATGATGGCGGGCAGGGCGGCCACAGTCTGGGAACGGTCGCCACCACCCTCGTGTAAAAGGAAAATGGCGCCATGCTGAGCGGCGCCGAGGATGCGCGTGGCGATCTCATCGGCGGCGGGCTGGGGATGATGCCAGTCATCGGCGGCGGCGCTCCAGGTCACGACGGTCAGACCGAGCCGGGCGGCGGCGGTGAGCACATCCACGTTATATTCGCCATACGGTGGCCGGAAGATCGCCGGGCGCGTGTCCGTGGCATCAAACACAGCGCTTTGCGTTTTGCTCAACTCCTGAGAAATAGCCGCGCGGGACAGCGTGGGTAAATGTGGATGGGTAAAGGTATGATTGCCAACCGCCATCCCCTCGGCCAGAGCCTGCTGTAGATAGCCAGGATATTGCACACAATGCTGACCAATGGTGAAAAACGTAGCCTTCGCTCCATAGCGCCGCAGAATCGCCAGGACTTGCGGCGTAAACTGGCTCGGACCGTCATCAAAGGTCAGAGCCACTTCCGGCAGACGCGGATTACCACGGGTAATCACTTCCGCCATTTCCCGCGCCGGGGAGAGGAGGTCGCGTGAGTGGCCGGCATAGTCACCAGCAGATAGTTTAGCAGGATGGCCTTGCTGACCATCGCCAGAGGGATCGTAAATGGATGGAAGACTCCTTTGCCTGGCATCGACTTCTCCCTGTCGCAAAAAATGTATCACCGGTCGAACCATTTTGCTGACGCATACCCAGAGAGTTTGCCCTTCCCGCCACCACACCACGCGCGTCCTGCTTCTCTCTGCCATCAACACAAGGATCACAGGACCAGGCATCAGCCAATGATATGGTCTCATCCCGCCATCCTTGCATCAGGACGTGCTCATCCGAGGCAATTAGCTCTGTGCTGCGCACTCCTCCTTTTCTGTTCGTCCAGCCCTTATATATCAACTCTCGCTGTAGAATCCTGAAAGCCGGTATGTTAGCGCGTGCATAGTATTAACAAGTATATACGTTACTTCAGCAGGTTTGTCAAGCTTTTGAGCAGGCCAGATATGAGAGCGCTTGCACAGGAGAAGTGTCTGGCAGGCTGGAACTACTTGACAGTGGGAGGTGGTCTATGCTATTCATTAAGCTGTAGAGCGTGCAAGTGCTTGCTACCTTTAACTAACCTTCAAAGGATGCAGATTTGAGCCAGAACACTATGAGTAGCAAGAATCATCTTGCGCAGGAGATCACCATCTTTGATGTAGCGGAAAAGGCAGGGGTATCGCATTCCACGGTTTCACGCGTGCTGAACAACAAAAGCAATGTCAGCGCGGAAACGCGCGAGCGTGTTCTGCGCGCGATGGAGCAACTCGGTTACGTGGGCAATATTCACGCCCGCCGCCTGGCCGGGGGATCTTCGCGTGTGATAGGTCTGCTGGTCGATAACCTCAACACTGGCTACACTGACGAGCTTATCAGGGGCATTGACGATGCCCTGGAGGCGCATAACTATAACCTGATGCTCTATACAACCCATCGGCAGAAAACCCGGGAGGCGGCCTATGTGAACAGGATGACGCACGACTTCGCCGATGGCCTGATTCTGATTGTGCCGCGCAATGAAAAAGCGTATCTGGATACGCTGCGCCAGCGCAGATTTCCCCATGTGCTGATTGACTACCAGGGCTATAACCGGCATGTGCCCTCCATCATTACGACCAACCGCAAGGGGGGATATGACGCCATCACCTATCTGCTTAAAGCGGGCCACCGGCGCATTGGCTTTATCACCGGCGATATGGCCTATGGCTGCGCGGTCGAACGCCTGGCCGGCTACCAGGATGCCCTGGAGGAGTTCGGCATTGCCTTTGATCCCACCCTGGTCAGCGAAGGCAGTTTTCTGCAACCCCAGGGCTATCAATGCGCGCAATCTCTCCTGAGTTTGCCAGAACCGCCCACTGCCCTCTTCGTTTCCAATGACGCCATGGCCTTTGGCGCCATGGAGGCCGCGCGCGAACTGGGCTTCCGCATTCCCGATGACCTCTCCATCATCGGCTTTGACGACGTTCCGCAGGCCGCTCACGTCCACCCTCCTCTCTCAACGGTGCGCCAGCCCCTGGAAGAGATGGGGCGCAGCGCGGTTGCCCTGCTTCTGAAATATATCGCCAATCCGAACGCGGAAATAGAACGCGTGGAACTCTCCACCAGCCTGGTCCTGCGCGGCTCCTGCCGTTCCCTCCAGCCCTGATCTCCGGCCAGACGATGATGACCAGCTCCCGGACAACAGGTTGCTTGCGCCCGGCGCTACGCCCGGCTTGCATGGCACCTGGAGCGGGACACCGACCACTTTCCCCTGAATGTACGGCGGGCTGAGCCGCTCACGCCCCATCGCCTGCCAGGAGGAAAGAGGCGATGGGGCTTTTCTAGCTCATCCTTCTACACAACGGCGCCGGGTTCAGGCGAAACGCCAGAGATGGTCGGCGGTGCCGTTGTCATCGAATTGCACAACCTGCGCGCTGTTAGCCGTCGACATGTTGCTGACCCCCAGGACTTTGCCGCTGTTTTTGTTCTGGAGGCGGAAGTAGGTACCGCCGCCGGCGCGCAGACGCCAGAGGTGATCGGCGGTGCCGTTGTCGTCATACTGCACGACGTTGACGCTGTTGGCCGTGGACATGTTGCTGACTCCCAGCACCTTGCCGCTGTGCTGATTGCGAAGACGGAAGTAGCCGCTGGCGTCGGGCACGAAGGTCCAGAGATGGTCCGTGGTGCCGTTGTCGTCGAACTGCACAACGTTGGCGCTGTTGGCCGTGGACATGCCGTCAACCCCCAGGACTTTGCCGCTGTTCTGATTCTGAATGCGCACCGGGCCATCGGGAATGAAGCACCAGAGATGGTCCGTGGTACCGTTATCGTCATACTGCACGACATTGACGCTGTTAGCCGTGGACATATTGCTGACTCCCAGGACTTTGCCGCTGTTCTGGTTCTGGATGCGCACATACCCATCGCCGTTGTCGATCCAGCGCCAGAGATGATCGGCGGTGCCGCTATCGTCGAATTGCACGACGTTGGCGCTGTTGGCCGTCGCCATGCCATCAACCCCCAGGACTTTGCCACTGTTTTTGTTCTGAATGCGGAAGTAGCCGTCCCCATTGTCCAGCAGCGCCCAGAGATGGTCGGCGGTGCCGTTGTCGTCATATTGCACCACCTGCGCGCTATTGGCCGTCGACATATCGCTGACGCCCAGCACTTTGCCGCTGTTCTGGTTCTGGAGGCGGAAGTAGACGCCTGTCCAGGACCAGGCGCGCGCTCCTGAGCCGCTGCCGATGGTCGGGAAGCAGGAGATGCGCAGGCGCGCGGCTCCCATGGGGATGAGCGTAACCGTCCGGGCAGGCAGACTGGCGAGTACGGGGCTGCTCTGTAGAGGGGTGACGACGTTCTGATCGTCGGCCTGCCAGTCCGCGATCTGCTGCGCCTGAACCTGCATGGTAATGGGAGTCGTCTGCTGGGTGAAAGGATTGGCAGCAACGGCCCCGGACTGACGCGTGACGGTGAACGACTGCGCCGGGTCGCTGCTATCGAGCACCAGCCCGTAGTTCCAGGCCGTGGTGGGCGTGACCTGATACTCGGGAACCCGGGCATTACTGTTGTTGATGAGGGTGTAGTCTTCGCCGATCTGCAAGGCAAAGGTCAGCGGACCGTAGTTGACCGAGACGGCGTTATGGTTGTTGGCCCAGGTCTGCAGACTGGTCTGCATGGGCAGTTGCAGGGTCACGGTATCGCCGCTGGCCCAGGTCCGATTGATGGTCACGAAGGCGGGGCCGGCGCTGGCGGAGACGCTCTGACCGTTGACGCGCAGCGCTGGCCGGGTACACCAACCAGGAATGCGCAGAGAGAGCGGGAAGGCCAGGTTTTTGGGTGTGGAGAGAGTCAGGGTGATGGTGTCGGAAAAAGGATAGTCAGTGCTCTCAACGATGGTCACCGTGGTACCATCGCCGACCATGGCCGTCACAGTGGTCGGCGCGTAAAGCGCGGCGCACAGACCGTTATCTGGCGTGGCCAGCCAGGTCTCTTCGGCGAAGAAGGGCCAGCCCTGCCCGTAGTTATGCGGACAGCAGCGATATTGATCCACGCCCTGGAGATAGGCCTGCATGGCCCAGTTATTATCGAACTGACCGGCGGTTTTGGCGATGTTGTCCAGTTGAATGCTGTTGGCGCTGGTGATGTAGTGCAGCGCTTTCCCCTGCGGATCGAGCGCGGCGGGCAGCGAGTTAAAGGCCAGCGTCTCCACCCGGTCGGACCAGAGCGGATCACCGGTCAGACGGGTGAGAATCTCGTGACTTTGCATTAATTCCACGATGCCGCAGGTCTCAAAGCCCTGGCGTGGATCGCCATAGCCCGGCCTCGCGTTCTCATCCCCGGCGAAGCCGCCGCCTGGAAACTGGCCGTAGGTGCTCATGATCGTGGCATAGTTCTGGTAAGTCGCCGCGCGATACTGCGAGCCTCCGGCCAGCACGCCATAGAGCGCCGGCTCGCGAAAGCCCTGCGAGAGATTGACATTGTGCAAGGTCGGTAAGCTGCTGCCCATCCAGTTCGCCGAGTTCTGGTGAATCTTGCGCACCAGGTCCAGCAGCCAGGAATCGCCGGTGCGGTTGTAGAGCCAGTAGATGCTCTCAATGGTATCGGCCCAGCGGGTGTAGCCCCAGCCCCGGGTAAAGACCGCCGTGGACTGGGCGTTCATATACTGGAAATATTTCGTGAGAAAGGGCACGATGCGCGCATCATTGTAATACTCCTGGAATGAGCATAGAGCGCGCACCAGGGGCATGAAGGGCCAGAAATCAGGGCCGCCATTGAGCGAAGTACGCAGGGAAGCGGGACCAAAGAAGCCATCTGCCTGCTGGGTGGCCAGGATGCCGTTGATCCACTGCTGAGTCGTAGCCAGGGCAGTCGCGTCCCGGGTCACATAGGCCAGATCGCCATAGCCGCGCAACCAGTACGGAACTTCTTCCCAGCCCGTCAGCGCGGGATTGGTCCAGCCGGTATTGTTATACTGCAAAAAATGAGAGATCTGGTTGTAGGTGCCGCACAGTCCGGCCAGTTGAAGCTGGAGCTGCCCGGCCAGCCAGCCCTGAGCTGTGACGCTGCCAGGAGGTAAACGATAAAAAGCCGCTGGCTGGAGGGGAGAGCGATTGGGCCAGTAAAGGCCGCTCGCCGCCGCATGGGCCACGCGAGTTCTGCCAATAATGCCGAGCAGCGCGCTCCCGCTGGCGACCAGCACGCTCTGCTTGAGAAAGGCGCGACGTTTGATTGACATGGCTGGAATCCCTTCTTTGGTCTGTCTCTTCGTCTTTATCTTCCCTATCAGAACAAGCTCTACAGGTAAAAAAGCCGTCTGGCCCGGCTGGAGGGGAAAGGGCAGAGCAAAAAGAGGCAGAGCCGCCCTGCCTGACGCGGCAGCAAAACGAGGCGGGTCCGCGCAGGATGCATACGAGCATGGCACCATCTCCGCTGATGTCCGAAAGCCACTTCGCTGGCAGTGACAACAACATCCGACGACAACGCGCTCCAGGTGACAGAAACTTCTGGCTGATGCCCATGACCAGGCGTTTCCATTCATGTCTTGCCGAATTGAAACGCATGGCCAGCGCGAAATCTGGCATTGATTACGCTTAGAGCACGTTTCCTGGCCTGACACAGCAGGCTTTACCAGGCAAGACAAGAGGCAAATCCTTTTACTTTCCCTCTTGCCGATTTAATCATAGTAAGTATGAAATAGAGGCGCGCAAAAGTCAAGATCAGGCCAGATGATGGCCAGAAACAACCATCATTCCATGAATAGAAGGGAAATAACGCGTACTCTCTGTCATTGCTTCGTGTATTTCCGAATGAATTGACGATGAGCCAGGGTAAAGGAAAAGATGCGCCACTGCGCTCTTTCTCTTTATTTACACTCATACGAGCGTATCGTGCCTCAAGTCCGCGCGCCAGGAAGACCGGGGTTGAGGCACGATACGCCTGCGCAGTTTATGCCTGGTCACGCTCCGTTTGCGCGGCCAGACGGAAGCCTGTGCGCCAGCTTGCGTATGCGGGCTGCCAGCCCTGGAGGCGGGCTTTGGCGTTGGTGGCTCCCCGCGCGCCTCGCGGGTGCTCGGTGCTGGTGGCTGGCGCGGGGGCGCCCAGGGTCGCGGCATAGACGGGTAGCCAGGTGGTTCCGGGGGCTGGCTCGTCGTCCACGATGTTGAAAATGCCCGCCGGCCAGTCCAGCGCGGCCAGGGTGGCGCTGGCGGCGTCGTCAACATGGAGGAAAGAGGTTACGCCCTCGTCGGCGACGACCTGGCCGCGCTTCACCTGTGCGGCCACGGCGCCGTCC
>DASZXF010000253.1:0-7588 GCA_035546055.1 Ktedonobacteraceae bacterium | reverse complement strand
GGTTACGTATACTGGATACTCGGTTTTATCACTTTTCTGATTCCCGGAGCTATTGTCACCGGTCAGCTCGGCCTGATGTTCCCCGGTGAAGGCTCGATTTACGTCTGGACAACCAAAGCCCTTGGCGCCTTCATGGGCTTTTTCGCCGGTTTCTGTGCCTGGTGGCCGGGTGTGCTGGTGATGATCGCCACGGGAGACGCGGTGACGGCGCTGATTCAGCAATTAGGCGCGCAGATCGATCCCGCGAACGCCTGGCTGGCCGCTCCCTGGCAGCAAGGACTGGTGATCGTCCTGGTCATTGCTTTCTCCGCTTTCCTCTCGGTTCTGCGTTTCCGCGTGACACAGAACTTTGTCAACACCATTTTCGTGGCCTATGGCGGGGCCATTGTGCTGATCGGCATCGCCGGCCTGCTCTCCATTCTCGGCGGACACGCGGCGGCGGTGGACTATTCCGCGCCTGCCTGGGAACTGAACGGGAAAAACGTCACCTTCTACGCCACCGTTATTCTGGCTCTGCTGGGGATTGAAGTCCCCCTCAATATGGGCGTCGAGGTCAAAGAAGTGCGCGCCATCACGCGCTACCTCCTCTGGGGGTCAGTGGTAGTCATGGTGGCCTATCTTCTCGGCACCTTTGGCGTCATGAGCGCCGTACCGGTCAGCGACCAGGGCAGTCCAGCGGCCATCGCGGAAGCGGTTTCCAGGGGCTTCGGAGGCGGTTTCGGCAGCGCTCTGGGCATTCTGGTCAGCATCATCTTCATCGGTTTCTTTATCTTCAATACAGCGGTCTATAACTACTCCTTTGGCCGCCTGCTGTTCGTCTCCGGCCTGGATCGTCGCCTGCCTGCGGTTATGAGTAAGGTCAACAAAAACCGCGTGCCCTGGGTGGCCGTGGTGGTACAAAGTTCGATTTCGGTCATTTTCACCATCGTCGCCTTTATCCTGGCACCCTCCTTCGCCGCCAGCCCTGGCGATCTCTCGACCATCATCTATGACATTCTCCAGGCGGCTGTGACCGTCATCTGGTGCGTGTCCATGGTGGTGCTCTTTGTGGACGTGATTATCATTCGCCACAAGTTCGCCGATACCTTCGCCAGGGTGCGCCTGGCTCCCACCTGGGTCTTCTACGTGTGCGCGACGATTGGCGCCCTGGCCACCGCCTACGGCGTATACGCCACCTTCACCGGTCCCTGGACCGCTCTGCTGAGCGAACGCGTCTGGGTGCTGTGGATTGGCGGCATCGTCGTGCTTTCCCTGCTGGCCGGGGCCGTGCTGTTCTTTATCGGTCAGGCCAGCACGAAAGGCGAGCTCAGCGATGAGCAGATTATCGCCACTGTGACCGGCGGTGGCGACCAGCCGCCCACCAGCGCCGATCCCTCTCCATCAGATGCGTAGATATACATGTGCTGAGTAACAGCCGGGGTATGGGAGACCATGCCCCGGCTGTTTTAGCGTTCTTCTTCGAGCAGGATGCGGGTATAGCTGCGGTGGCGGCCCTCGTCGATGGCGCCATCTGTTACGGCCTGGAGGATGGCGCAGCCTTCTTCATCGATGTGTGAGCAGTCGGAATACTCGCAGGTGCCGAGGAAGGGGCGAAATTCGATGAAGCAGGAGGCCAGTTCTTCAGGGGCGATATTCCAGGTTGCCAGGGCGCGAATCCCTGCCGAGTCGGCCAGCCAGCCGCCGCCGCTCAGAGGATAGAGTTGCGAGCCGGTTGTGGTGTGTTTGCCTTTGCCGGTGGCGCGACTGATCAGGCCGGTTTTCAGGGCCATGCCCGGCTCGATGGCGTTGACCAGGGAGGACTTGCCGACGCCGGAGGGACCGGTGAACAGGGTCATATGTTGCTGGAGCAGACTGCGCAGTTCTTGAATACCCTGCTCGGTGATGATGCTGCTCCAGATCACCGGGTAGTCCAGGCGCGTGTAGAGGTCGGCGGCCTGCTCCACGTATGCCTCGTGCTCCAGGTCGGCTTTGTTCAGGCAGATCACGGGGCGAATGGCGGCGGATTCGCAGATCGCCAGGTAGCGATCTAACATGCTGAAATGCGGATCAGGCTGGGCCACGGCAAAGACCAGGACCACCTGATCGAGATTCGCCAGCAGCGTTTGCTGCATGACCTTCTTTTCGGTGGAGGCGGAATCGCGGCGGGAAAGTTCGCTCTGGCGCGGCAGAATCTCCTCGATCATGCCCGTGGTGGCGTCGAGCTGGCGCAATTTAACATAATCGCCAACCGACAGGCGCGGAGGCTGGACACGGTTCTCTTCATTGCGTTTGGCTCTGGCCTGTGTGGCCAGGCGTTCGTAGCGCGAATTGGCATTTGCTAAGGGTCTGGTTGTCTGAGCTGGGATAAAGGATTTTTTCAATTTTCCGCGCAGGGTGCAGCGCAAAATGCCGTTATCGGTATGCACATCAAAGATACCGTGCGCACCGTTGAGCACCATGCCGGTCAGCATCTCCAGATCATTTGTCAATGGCTTCCCTCCAGGAGGATAAAAAAACACGGTTCAAGCAGGCAAAAAGTGTCGGAAGGTCTACCGTGTGGAGGGAATGAGCCATAAGCTGCCTTCTAGCGCCGGCGCGCTGGTGCGCTGAGTCGGGAAACTCCCGGCTGAAATGATGGCAGTGTTCGCTCACCAGCCTCCGCTTGCGAGGCTCCCTCACGGCAGGCCACCAAGGTGCGTGCAAGCACAAGGGATAGTATCATTTGTCTTCTCATTTCTTGCACTTCCTTCAAACTGGCCAGGCCAGGACTTATGCGAACAATACTCCTGCCTTCAGAGTACATGAAGGCAGGAGTATTGTCAACCTGATGGGTCTGTTTGGGTGCAGGGCTATTCCGTTTTCCCGTTTTGCCTCTGCTGCCTCGCGCCGCCGCAGGCGGCGCGAGTTGACGAATGATGCAGGACCAGCCGGGCTGCGCCCGGCTGGTCCTGCATCATTCGTCTTTTGGGGGTGGGGAGGCATGGCGAGCAACAGAAGGAAAATTATCAGGAGAGGAAAAAGCGATACGTGAAAAGGCCTTGTCTGTTTGGGTGCGGCTCTCGTTGTTGCAAACGAGAATCCGTCCCCATGCCGGAGGCAAGGCTTCGGCGTGGAGGCGGGATGGCAAACGATGGTTCGGGCTAACGTAGTTCAAAGCGTGCTTCGACGCGACCGAAGCGCAGCAGGTCGCCGTGTTTGAGCGGATGGGGTTCGTAGGGTACCAGGACATCGCCGTTGAGGCGCGTTTTGTTGCGCGAGTTGCGATCCTCGATGCACCATCGGCCCTGCTGACAGGTCAGGCAGGCGTGGATACGCCCGATGGTGCGGCTTTCGTCGTTAATCAGTACGTCGGGATGGATCTCGCGCCGGGGATCTTCACGCCCGATAAGCAGTTTATTACCCTGCAAACGATAAACCTGCCCGTTTTCCAGCAGGATGAGCAAGGCCTCCGGCTGAGGCGGGGCGACGTTGCCACGCAGCAATTGCTGGAGACGCTCAATGGCCAGCATGTACTCGGCGGGCGATTGAAAGCGCTCATCCGGCGATTTGGCCAGGGCTTTGTTGATAAAGACATCCATCTCCGCTGGCAGGTCGGGACGCTGTTGGCAGATGGAAGGGATGGGATTGCGCGTGTGCATCAGGATAATGTCCAGCGCACCCCCGCCGGTGTAAGGCGGATTGCCGGTCAGCATCTCAAACAGCACCGCCGTCAGCGAGTAGAGGTCCGCGCGCGTGTCTACGGCGTGACTGCTGGCGATCTGTTCGGGCGCGACATAGTAGGCCGTACCCATGAACTTATCCGAGTGGGTGATAGTGAACATGTCCTGCCCACGCGAAAGACCGAAATCAGCAATTTTGACCACGCCTTTGTTATTAATCAGCAGATTTTGCGGCTTGAGATCGCGATGAACCACGCCATTTTTGTAAGCGGCATTCAGTCCCTCGCAGACCTGATAAACGTAATCCAGGGCGCGCAAAGGCTCCATCGGACCATAGTGCTGCATATAATACTTGAGATTCTGTCCATCGATATGATGCATTATAATATAGTAGAGATTGCCCTCGTTGCCATAATCGGTCACGCGCACAATATGGGTATCATTGAGGTTATAGAGAATAAAAGCCTCGCGCTTAAAACGCTCAACCAGCTCATTATCGCCGGTATGATCGATGCGCATGATTTTTGCCGCATACAGGTAATTCGTCACGAGATCGCGCGCAATGTAGACAGTGCCAAAGTTGCCGCTTCCACGTTCATCTATCAAACGGTAGCGGTTTTTTATTTCGCGCCCTACCAGATCGGCGACCATAGCTTTTGACCTCCGCATTGCAGACATAGACAGGCATTACACAGAGAATACAAGGCGATGCTTCCTGCTGTATTATACCGAATTACGCACATTGACACAATGCAGTGTTTCACTATCTCGCCTGTCCCTGCTCTCGCCGCCTGGATCGTGTTGCTTACAGAGCTTTGACGGCCAGCGAGCTGTGAATTTGGGCGGGTATGAGATAATAGAGTCAGTGGATCTATTGTCATGTGTTTGGAAAGGATGAACTGTTTCTATGGCAAAGCAAGTAGAATTAGCAGTCAACCCACGCGAGATTACAGGCAAGGCCACAAAACGACTGCGCAACGAGGGCGTCATTCCGGCCAATATTTACGGGCATGGAGAGGAGCCCCAGACGGTGCAGGTGACGCAGATGGACTTTGAGTCTCTGCGCCGTGGGCACCACACCACGGGGGTGATCGCGCTGAAAGTGCCTGGAGCGAGGAGGCCGCAAACCGCGCTGATTCGCCGCGTGCAGCGCGATCCTGTTACCGGCGGAGTGCTGCACATTGATTTTCTGCGCGTCAGTCTGCGCGACCGCATCGCCGCCAAGGTGCCGTTGCGCTTCGAGGGCACGCCGCCGGGAGTCAAGGTTGAGGGTGGCGTGTTGCTGCATTTGATGGAGGTGCTGGAGGTTGAATGCGCGGCTGGCGAAATTGTCGATGCTATCGAAGTGGACGTTGCTTCGTTGGAACATATAGATGATATCCTGCACGCCAGAGACGTGCCCCTGCCGGCGAATTATGCGCTGGTCACTGATCCCGAAGAGGCCGTGGTCAAGGTTGAGCCGCCACGCGTTGAGAAGGCCGAGGAAGCTGCTCCCGCCGAGGGCGCTGCCGCTCCTGCCGAGGCTCCTGCCGCCGAGGGCCAGCCAGCGAAAGAATAAACGACACACTGGAGAAGCGATAGATATGCGCATCGTGATTGTTACCGATCAGTACCCTCCCATGGTTGGCGGAGTGCCGACCGTGACGCGTCAACTGGCCGCCGACCTGGCGGAACGCGGCCACCTGGTCTGGGTGGTCGCGCCCAGCTACGGCTCGCGCGATAGTTATCGGATTGAACAGAAGGTGCGTGTCTACCGCTTCTCGTCCTTTGAATGGCCGACCTACGAAGATCTGCGCATTGCCTTCCTGCCGTTTTTGCCGCTGCGCAAACTCTTGAAGAAGGCCGATCCCGATGTGATCCACATTCACTCACCCGTGGTCCTGGGCAATGTCGCGCAGATCCTGGCCGGCGGTCTGCGCAAGCCGGTCGTGGCGACGAATCACTATTTGCCGATGAATATGGGCCTGGCGCTGTCCAATGATCCGGTTTTCGGCAAGCCCTTCAACAATGTCACCTATACCTATCTGGTGCATTTCTGCAATCGCTGCGAATATGTCACCTCGCCCACGTCCACGGCCCTCAATCTGCTCTACGAACATGGACTGCGCGCGCCCGCCCGCGCGATTTCCAACGGCATCGATCTCAGCCATTTCTGTCCGGGGCCGCGCGACGAAGCGCTGAGGACGCGCCTGAACCTGCCCGCCGACCGTCCGCTGATTCTCTCGGTCAACCGGCTGAGTCCCGAAAAGCGCATCGATGTGCTGATCGAAGCCATGAGCAAGATGCGCATCCCGGCCCACCTGGCCATAGCCAGCACCGGACCCGCCGAAGAAGAACTGCGCGCGAAGGTGGACGAGCTACATCTGCATGATCGCGTCAGTTTCCTGGGCTTTGTCAGCGACATCGACCTCGTGCCGCTCTATCGCCTGGCGGATATCTTCGGCATCGCCTCGGAGGCCGATCTACAAAGTCTGACCACTATGAATGCCCTGGCCTGTGGACTTCCCGTCGTGGCCGCTGACGCCTACGCTCTGCCGGAACTGGTACATCATGGGCAAAACGGCTTTCTCTTCAAGCCTGGCAACAGCGACGAACTGGCCGTTTACCTTGATCGCCTGGCCGCCGATGAGCAACTGCGCCGGGACATGAGCGCGCAGAGCCTGGCCATCATCGCTCCTCACGACCGCGTGCGCGTGCTCGAAGAATGGGAGGCGCTCTACCGCCGTCTCGCCAACGAATTTATCGAGGCCAGGGAGCGCCGCCAGCGTCTACGTCTCGCGCGCAAAAATCCGCACAACCCGCGCCCGGCTCGCCATCTTCCGCATATCGTGCGCACCGAACGTCTCTAGGGACAAAGCTCCCGCGCTACGTTAGAGAAGTAGCGCGGGGAGGTTCGTTGTCTTCTTGCCTGAGAGGGGCAGATGTTACATTGAGTTGCCCAATCTCACGCCGCAACGGCTACAGACGTAGTAATTCTCTTTAATGAGCAGGCCAATCCAGAAGAGAGGTAGAAAAACGAAGAGGAGCACCCCGAAGGTGATCCATCCTGCCGTAGAAATGCGCTGCTGCACAAGCGCCGGGGCATGAGCGTGACAAAGGGGACAATGGATAACGGGGCCGACTCCAAACGCCGCGACCGGAACAGCCTGCTGAACAGGCACCATCTGCTGGACCTGGTAACGCTGGGCGTAGCTCTGTCTGGCGGCAGGTAAACCGGGATGATAGGGAGCCAGCGCCCCCACCCTGTCCAGAATCTGCTGTTCTTCCACTTGATAGGGAGTTGTGTAAGCGATCCATAATAACAGATCTGGATTTTCCGGGTTGCCGCGCTGGCGCAACTCAGAGAACCGGGCGTAAGCCGTCTCTTTTTGGCCAGAACGAGCGAGTTCGATGGCCTGTTGAAAGATGGCCATGTCTTCTGAATTCATCATATGCTTTGTTCTGCGTGGGGCAGTCAACCCTGCTCAAGGCACAGGGCATGCGCTCCCTCTCCTTCCTCAAAATCATATCGATGCGCACTCATCGATTTTAAATAGTAGGGTGGTCTATATAGAGAAAAATGCCTTTCGCCCGGGGAATACTGTAATGGACCCGGTGTGCCTGACAAGAGAGAGGCGATATCCTCAATGGTTGTGGCAATAATCCAGAGATTATATCAATTTCCCGCATTGTTCCGTGATATGGCCTGGAAAAAGAAAGCAGGCAGTTTTTCAAGCAGAAGCTAGCTTCGTTGTTAAAGCCAGGTGAAAGAAGTTACTCAAGAAGAAGGTTTACCTTAACATAACAGCCGAAGCAACGCTCTTTTGCCCGAAATATGGATCTACCTTTCTGAGCAGAAAGTATACCTGAGTCAGTGAAAAAAGGCAAGGTTTTATGGTATATGGGGTGCGGTGCATGTTTTTGCATCCTGAACCGCATCCTGGTATCTATCCTGTCCGTCCGCTCCTGGG
>DASZXF010000252.1:0-1648 GCA_035546055.1 Ktedonobacteraceae bacterium | reverse complement strand
AAGAGTGCATACCAACGCAGAGAGACGGACGGAGGCAAGCGCGCTCGCCTCCGTCCGTCTCTCTGCGTTGGTATCAACTCTCATTGAATAATCGCTGTGCGGAATTTATAATAGTTCTAATTCCTGCTGCTGCGCAGGCGTTGTACTCACGCTCCCGATGTTCGAGAGAAAGGTCACGCTTATGGAAATCAGCGAACCCGCCGGCGATGTTGCCGCTCAGCCTGGTGCTTCCACACCGACGCGACGTGTCTCCTTCCTTGCTCAGATGAACCTCAATGCCTTCTGGATCGCCAACAATTTTCACTGGCAGGCGTTGCTGGCGGTGGTGCTGCCCAGCATGGTGGTGAAGTTTCTGGGGGAGGAAAACAAAGATATCAACCTGGCCCTGGTCGTGGTCTGGGGCACCCTGGTGGCCGTGATTGTCAATCCCCTGGTCGGGGCAATTTCCGACTATGCCACGTTTCGTATGGGGCGCCGCCGCCCCTTTATGATTGTTGGCACAATTTTGAATGTCCTGGCCCTGGTGCTTTTCGCCTTCGCCCCTTCCTGGTTCTCATCAACTGCTCTCCTCATCACTTTTCTGCTGCTGTTTATTTTGCTGCAATTCACCAATAACGTCGCGAATTCTCCCTGGAGCGCCATCATCGCCGATCAGGTGCCTCCCCAGCAGCGCGGCGTGACCGCTGGTTTGAACGGCCTTTTTACCCTGCTGGGCACAGCGGCGGGCGCGATTGTCGCCGGTCTGATCGTCAATAAACATGACGCGCTCCCCGTTTATCGCAATGAAATTGTGCAGATCTTTCTGCTCATCGCCGTCGTGCAGATCATTTTTGTGGTCTACACCATCCTGACCGTCAAAGAGACGCCCCTGCAAAGTGAAACGCGTTTCGTCCTGCGCCATGTCTTCAAACGCTTCTTCTTCAATCCCGCGCGCTATCCTGACCTCTCCTGGGTGCTGCTGGCGCGTTTTCTCCTGATGATGGGCATCTGGGGCGTTTTTTACTTCTTGCAATATTACTTTGATGATGTGCTGGGCGGACCAGGCGTCAAGACGATTTTCTTTGGCACGCCCTTTTCCGGCGAACAATTTAATGGCGCCCTTTTTCAGCCAGCTCTCCTGATCGCGGCACTGCCGACCTCGCTGATTGCCGGCTGGGTGTCCGATCACTACGGACGCAAAGGACTGGTCTATCTCTCCGGGGCCGTCATGTCGATTGTTTGTCTGATCTTCATCTTTTTTCCCGCGCAAGGTCTGGCGCTGATCGCCGGGGCATGCTTCGGCATCGGCTATGGCGCGTATTCAAGTGTAGACTGGGCGCTGACCTGCGACGTGCTACCGCCAACCGATGAAGCCGGCAAATTTCTCGGCCTCTGGTCGGCCATGGGCATCATTCCCCAGGTGGTGGGCATCACCGTTGGCGCCATCATTCTCCAGCTCTTGCGCGATCTGCCCAATCACTGGGGATATACCGTCCTCTTCCTGGTCACGGTCGTCTACTTTGTGCTTGGCACCGCCATCATTCGCCAGGTAAAAGGCGTGAAGTAGTTTCATTTGCGGCGTATCCCATCATCATTCGTGAATGTAGCGAGGCCGCTGGCCCGCCTCGTGGTCCTGACACAGATTTTCTGTTTATCGACCACGAGGCGG
>DASZXF010000251.1:0-2832 GCA_035546055.1 Ktedonobacteraceae bacterium | reverse complement strand
TCAGGGGTCTGCAACGTCATATGCTGCTCTCCAGGCCAGCGGGACCGTGCAGACGCAGCCAGACGGTCAGATCGGCGGGCAGGGGTGCGACGAAGGTGCGCGGGCGATTGGCGGGATAGTCGCGCAGACTCAGGCTGTAGGCGTGGAGAAACTGGCGGGCGAGGACGGCTGCCGGCGTGCCGGGTTCGGCGAGAGGGGCATAGGTGGAATCGCCGAGCAGGGCATAGCCAGCTGCCGCCAGGTGCGCGCGGATCTGGTGGGTACGCCCGGTGATGGGCTGGACTTCGAGCAGCGCGTAATCATCCCACGCCGCCACGATGCGCACACGCGTGCGCGCCTCCTGACCGGCGGGACCGACGATACAGCGGCGACGGTCGGCGGGATCGCGCTGCAACGGTCCGTCCAGCAGCAGGGTAGCGCCGCGCAGAGTCGCCAGGTCGAGAGGCTGGTTCAGCGCCTCCGGCTCGCCGCGCTCATGCTGAATGGTGATGACAAAGGGGGCGCGCGGCTCCGTCCAGGAGGGCGCGGCGCGACGGGCCACGGCCAGGTAGGTCTTGACGATGGTGTGCGCGCTAAACTGGCGGGCGAGATGCTGACAGGCCAGAGCGGTGCGCGCCAGGGCCAGCACGCCGGAGGTGTCTTTGTCCAGGCGATGCAGAAGTACCGGACGTTCCAGCCAGCCCTCGCTCTGCTGAATGCGCGCCAGGCGCTTCTCGCGCAGCATCAGGCGAATATGCTGCGGGGCGCGTTCCCAGCCCGGCTCGTCGGGGAGATCAGGCGGCTGCCAGCCGTCGCTGCCCTGACCGGCCAGGTCCGCCAGCAACAGATTCCAGAGCGTGCCCTGCGTATGTTTGTAGGTCGGGTGAACCACCAGCCCGGCGGGCTTATCCACAATCAGGAGATGATGGTCCTGGTAAATAACGGGTATCGTGCGCTGTTCCATGCAACCCAGTATAGAACGCCGGTCAAGGGCAAAAGCCCCATCCTCAACCTCTTTTCAGGCATGTTAAAATAAGAGCAACCCTGGTGAGGTAGCACTGGCTCATGATCTGGCACATGTTGAGGTATAACAATGACATTCATTACATATTCGCAAGAACCGGAGTTGCGCAATCCTGTTCTGGTTGCGGCGTTTGGCGGGTGGAACGACGCAGCCGACGCGGCCACCACCGCGATTAAATTTCTGATTGAGCGCTGGAAACCCACGCGCTTCGGGGATATTGATGGCGAAGAGTTCTTTCTTTACACCGAAACCCGGCCTACTGTGCAAATGAGCAAAGGCACAGGGCGCAAGTTGATCTGGCCAGGTGGCCGTTTCCTTGCTCATACCAATGATCCGAAACTTGACCACGATATCGTGCTCTACCTGGGACCGGAACCGCAGTTGCGCTGGAAAACCTTCGCGCGCGAGTTTCTGGAAGTCTGCAAACATCTGCATATTTCCGAGGTGCTGCTGCTGGGCGCGTTCCTGGCCAATATCCCCCATTCCGCCACCGTGCCGATCAGCGGCTCAGCCTCGCATCCAGAGTTGATTGAGCGCCTGGGCGAGCTTGACGTGCGCGATTCGCGCTATGAGGGTCCAACCGGTATGGTCGGAGTCATGCAGGAGACGCTCAACCAGGCCGGCATTCCAACCGCCAGTCTGTGGGCGGCTGCCCCTCACTACCTGGCCGCGACTCCCAATATTAAAGTAACTGCCGCTCTGCTCACCTATCTGAATACCTTCCTGGGCGTTGAACTGGACCTCCAGGATATCCAATCCGACGCGGTACGCTTCGATGAACAAATCACCGTCCTGGTCGAACGCGATCCAGAGGCCCGCGAATATGTGCGCAAGCTGGAGAAGCAGGCCGAGGAGGAGGAGAAGGAGGATGGGGAGGACGATGACGACGATGATGACGATGATGACGACGAAATGGTAATCCACCCCGACCGCGTGGCCAGCACAGGTCCGCTGCCAAGCGCCGACTCGCTGATCCGCAGCGTGGAAGAACTGCTGCGCCAGCAGCGCGAACAACAACAGCAAGATTTTGATGAGGATGAGGATAATTAATGACAAACGTACCGCTTTATTCGCTGGAGGATGTGCTCCATCCTCGCTCTGTGGCTATCCTGGGCGCCTCGCGCGCTTCGCATAAATGGGGCCATGTCGCGGCCAAACAACTGATCGCCGGAGGCTTCCCCGGCGATATTTATCTGATTAACCCGTCTGTACCGGAAGTGCTGGGACGCCCGACCTATCCCAGTCTGCGCGACGTGCCCGGCCATGTGGACCTGGCGATTATCGCGACTTCCTTCAATTATGTGGAAAGCTCGGTGGAGGATTGTCTGGCCAAGGGGGTCAGGGGGATTGTGATTATTACCGCCGGCTTTAGCGAGACAGGCGCGGAAGGACGCCAGCGCGAGGAGACGCTGGTGGCACGCTGCCGCGAACGGGGCGTCCGTGTGATTGGCAGCAATTGCATGGGCCTCTACGTCCACGGGGCCAGGCTCAACGCCCTGGGCATGGTTTTCCCGCTGCCAGTTGGCCCGATTGGCCTGGTTTCGCAGAGCGGCAACCTGGGCATGTATTTCTATACCCAGGCCCACCTGGACGGCCTGGGCTTTAACACCTTCTTGAGCGTGGGCAATGCCGCCGATGTCAAGCTGCCCGAATATATTGAGTACCTGGCCAACGATCCCGACACCAGAGTCATCGCCTCCTATATCGAGGCCATCGACGAGACGACCCTGCAAGAAGTCACCCGCGAGATGCGGGCGCGCGGCAACTACAAGCCGGTGGTGATCTTCCTGAGCGGAGCCACGGAGGTCGGGGTGCGCGCCTCGCTGGCC
>DASZXF010000250.1:0-3078 GCA_035546055.1 Ktedonobacteraceae bacterium | reverse complement strand
GCGCTCCACCAGGTCGCTGTAGGGGCCACTGTAGCTACACGAGCGAATCCAGGCTCGCCAGCAGGAGAGAGTCTGCGCCAGCTCCCAATCGAAATTGCGCTGTTGCAGTTCGCTCTCCACCAGACGATGAGCCGCCGTGGCCGTCCGTCCCACGCCCATCGCAAAAAGCAGCCGCTCGCCCTCGCCCAGGGTGGCCTGAATGACCACCGTGGCGTGCGCCTCATCCTCATCCTGCTCGATGTACATCTCATAGGTCGGCAACAGACTGCCGCCCACGATAGCCAGTCCCACATGCTGCTCCCCGCCGTTGACCACCGCCCCGATGCCGGGGATCAGATACACCTCGCTGTCCTCCCCGGCATAACTGGGGGTTACTTTGAGGCGCACGGTCACAGGCAGTTCGCCATGCGTACATTCGACGATGCGCACCAGGCAATGGCAAGAGCCATCCTCACGCGTCCAGGTATTGTTATTCATCTCGCGGAACTGCCAGGCAGAAAGGGTTTCCACCGGCATGAAGTCCGTCAACACCAGTTCGCCGGCCACGCTGGCAAAACGCGTCTGCAGGACATTGCTGCCGCGCAGATAGCGCTGGGTGCCGGGAATGGCCGCATCGCTGGGCGCAATCTGAAAATAGCCCCCGCGTTCGGCATCCAGCAACCGGCAAAAAATGGCAGGACTGTCAAAGTCCGGCAGGCAACCCCAGTCCACCGAACCATCGGGAGCAACCAGCACAACCGAATGGCAGTCGCCGATGACCCCATAAGCATTAATAGGTTGATACATGCGTGTTTGTCCGTTCATCCCAACCATTTACCAAGTTTTCCTCTTCTCTTGAATAGTACGACGACGACTGTTCGATACGGAATAAGGCACTCACCCCTGAACCTTATTCCCTCGTTATATCTAGAAAAGACGGAAGAAATAAAGCTTCGGTAACAAGTTTTTACACCGTATCCCCAAAACTGTTACAAATTGCTGCTTTTGGAACAGCGCGCGCCATACAATGTATGACACTTGCATGAATTTTGCCATCCACTAAGGAAAACATTTCGTTGACTGGTGTCTATTTCCTGATCAACAAAAATTGCGCTCGTTGTTCGCTACGCTCTGGATAGAGTGAATCGTCATGCCCACATAGTAACATGGCCTCTCACAAAACTAAACCAGAGAGGCCGGGAGTACTATGGCAAGCAGTACTGTTCCGGCCTCTTTTGGAACGAACTCACAGGCGAATTTTTAGGAGATGTTTCCTATGGCATGGCTACCAACGCTCGTAATGCACATATTCTGCCTCGGCCTTGCGCCCACGTTTGAGCGAGCCGGAGAGCTTATCCTGCGCGCGATGACCGATGGGAATGACCCCCACGGGAGTCACTTCAGCGGGCATGCCCAGCAGTTCGCGCAGGGCATTGTAGTCCCTGGGATCAGGAATACCGGCAAAAGCAGCTGCCAGACCTTCATCGACCACCCCTAAAAGCAAGAGCATAATGGCACAGCCAATATCCATATGCCAGAAAGGGATCGGCCAGGTGATCTCGCTGCCGTCTTCGTTGACCTTATCGGCTTCCTGATACCGCCGGTGATAGGCTGCTTCGCTGGTGCAGGGTATCACCAGGACCGGCGCCTCGGAGACAAAGGGATGGAATCCGCTATCGACGTATGATTGCTCGTCACACAAACGAGCAATCTTTTGTTTCAATTCCGGCTGCGTTACGACGACAAATGATTGTCCCTGGGTAAAACCCGCGCTGGGAGCGTGCCGGGCCAGGTCCAGAATGCGTTTGACGGCCTCCGGGTCCACTGGCTCCGGGGAAAAGTGTCGCACCATCCGGCGCTTGAGTACAACATCGCGCAAATCCATTGTCGATTGTCTCCTTCAGAAACAACTGCATTTGTAACTCTATACACAGTATAGCCTATGCTCCTACTTCAGCCAGAGGGCAACTTCAGGGGCAAAGTAGGTAATAAGCATGTCGGCTCCAGCCCGGCGAATGCCGGTCAGCACTTCCATGACGATGCGCTGCTCGTCAATCCAGCCCTGTTGCGCGGCGGCTTTAATCATGGAGTATTCACCGCTGACGTTGTAGGCGGCCAGGGGCAGGTGACAGTGCTCACGCACCTGGCGAATGACATCCAGGTAGGCCAGAGCTGGCTTGACCATGATGATGTCCGCGCCCTCGGCGATGTCCAGGTCGACTTCGCGCAGAGCTTCGCGCACATTGGCGGGGTCCATCTGGTAGGAGCGGCGATCACCGAACTGGGGCGTGGAACCAGCAGCTTCGCGAAAGGGTCCGTAGAAGCCAGAGGCATACTTGGCGGAATAGGCCATGATCGGCACGCCACTGAAGCCCTCGGCGTCCAGCCGTTGACGAATGGCTCCTACGCGACCATCCATCATGTCGGAGGGCGCGACCAGATCGGCGCCCGCGTTGACGTGCGAGAGGGCCATACGCGCGAGCAGTTCCAGCGATTCGTCGTTCTGCACGTTGCCGTTGTGGATGACGCCGCAATGGCCGTGGCTGGTGTATTCGCACAGGCAGACATCGGTCATGACTACCATCTGCGGCGCGACCTCTTTGATACGCTGGATAGCCCGCTGAATGATGCCCTGCTCGGCATATGCCTGGGAACCAACCTCGTCCTTCTCGCTGGGAATGCCAAAGAGCAGCACAGAGGTAATCCCCAGGGCGGCCACGCGCTCGATCTCGCGTCCCAGGTGCTCCAGCGGCCATTGCATGATCCCCGGCATGGCCGAAATCTCGCGCGGCTCCGCCAGATCCTCGGCCACGAACAGCGGATAGATGAGCTGCTCAATGCTCAAATGGGTCTCACGGACCAGCCCGCGCAACTGCTCGCTCTGGCGCGTTCGCCTCATGCGCACAATGGGAAAATTACTCACGGCGTTCTCCTTCTTTATAATAGAACGATTCATATTTCTGGTGATGCCGCTCCACTTATCAGTCATCCCCTTTCCAGCGCCGCCAGGGCGCGTTTCCCCTCCCCACCCCCAGGGGAAATGATGAGGTTCATGAGTCCTCCCCAATGTTTCCAGCACCGCAAGGCGCGTTTCCCCTC